>CAIRHD010000433.1 GCA_903878265.1 uncultured Bacteroidales bacterium
AAACACAGGGGATGCTGTCTTACAAATAGTAACTGCTGCAGGTTCAGAAGTACTCAAAACACATCTTTCCACACCAAATAGCTCTGCATTAATTGATATTCGAAACCTGAGTGCAGGAATGTATTTTGTAAGCATTGTTTCCAAAAAATTCAATTCGCCGGTGCGTAAGCTGATAGTGAAATAAGCCGGAGTTTCATTCTGTTTGTAAAAAATTACCATCGCTTTTGGTATGATAGCGTGCTGCCGAAATACATCTTGCTTGAAAATAACAAGATAAAGAGTACTTTTGCAGCCAATTCCAATAACAATACAGAAGTGGAACAAGGTAAAGTATATCCCCTTTTCGAGAAATTAGTAAGCCGCGAATCCAAGGAACAAAAACTTGGACAACACGCAAAGGTAATATGGTTCACCGGGCTTCCATGCTCGGGCAAAACAACCCTGGCATTGGCATTGGAAAAACATTTGTTTTCGAAAGGGATGTTTTGCCAGGTACTTGATGGCGACAATGTTCGGTGCGGAATCAACAACAATCTGGGTTTCAGCAATGCCGACAGGTTGGAGAACATTCGCCGCATTGCCGAAATTTCAAAACTTTTTCTTTCGGCCGGCATTATCACTATTAATGCCTTTGTAAGCCCAACAAACGAAATCCGTGATCTTGCCAGGGGAATTATTGGAGAGGACGATTTTATTGAAATTTTCCTAAACCCTTCCCTTTCGTCATGCGAACAGCGCGATGTTAAAGGCATGTATAAAAAGGCCCGTGCAGGTCAAATCTCTGATTTTACAGGTGTTAATGCACCCTTCGAAATACCGGAAAATGCGCAATTGGAAATACATACCGATACCGAAAACGTAGAAACTTCGTTACAGCAAATCCTTGATAACATCTTGCCAATCCTTTTGTTGGCATAAGGATATTACTTTTTCGTAATTATTCAGTGCCTAAAGTTTGGAGTGACTAAAATGTCTAAAGTTCTTTATTAACTTGAATTTCTGAATTTTACAAGTGATAAGTACTCATAGTTTCGGGAGATTTAACAGGTTTTGTAGAATTTTAGTTAGCAACTTTTTGCCAAATTGGGAATTGATAATAAGAATTGGCGGTAACTTTAAGCATTTTAGGCAATTAAGGCACTTTAAGTACTATCAAAGCAGTAAAACCTTAATTGAGGGAAAAGAAAACTTTTTTAAAGTAAATTATTTAGCACCAAATCTCAGAACATGACCAACTACAATCTTTCACACCTCGACGAACTCGAAAGCGAATCCATTTTTGTGATCCGCGAAGTAGCAGCACAGTTCGAACGCCCGGCAATACTTTTTTCGGGCGGCAAGGATAGCATTGTAATGACTTACCTGGCCCGCAAGGCTTTCTGGCCATCCAAAATCCCTTTTCCATTACTTCATGTGGATACAGGCCACAATTTTCAGGAAACTATTGATTACCGCGATAACCTGGTACAGGAACTTGGAGTAAAACTTGTGGTCGGCTCAGTTCAGGAATCAATTGATACCGGGCGTGTTGTTGAGGAAAAGGGCTACAGTGCAAGCCGCAACTTGCTGCAAACCGTTACACTTCTGGACACAATAGAAAAATACAAGTTTGATGCTTGCATGGGTGGTGGTCGCCGCGACGAGGAAAAAGCCCGTGCCAAAGAACGCTTCTTTTCGCACCGTGACGAATTTGGACAATGGGATCCAAAAAACCAACGCCCCGAATTGTGGAATATTTTTAATGGCCGCAAACACATTGGCGAGCATTTCAGGGTGTTCCCAATCAGCAACTGGACCGAAATGGATGTTTGGCAAGATATCCTCAAAGAAAATATCCCCATGCCTAGCATTTATTATACACACGAGCGTGAAGCATTCCTCCGCGATGGCGTTTGGCTTGCAAATGCCCCATTCATGAAACTGAAACCAAACGAAAAACTCGAAACCAAGGTTGTAAGGTGCCGTACCATTGGCGATGTTTCATGCACAGGGCTTAACCTTTCAACAGCCAATTCATTGGAGGAAATAATTGCTGAAATAGCGGCAACAAGGGTAACCGAACGTGGCAGCCGGGCCGACGATATGCGTAGCGAAGCGGCCATGGAAGACAGGAAAAAAGAAGGATATTTTTAACGCCAATATTTGAAACCAACCTGGCGATTGATAAAAACAGAATAGAAAAAGTATTAAAATGACCGAATTTTCATCCAAAGGATATCTGAATATGGAGCTGTTGCGATTTACAACAGCCGGAAGTGTTGATGATGGCAAGAGTACGCTCATCGGCAGGCTTTTATACGACAGTAAATCAATTTTTGAAGATCAGCTCGAAGCTGTGAAACGGGCTAGTATCCAACGGGGAAATGAGCATATTAACCTGGCTTTGGTTACCGATGGCCTACGTGCCGAACGAGAGCAAGGTATTACCATTGATGTAGCTTATCGATATTTTGCAACGCCAAAGCGCAAATTTATTATTGCCGACACGCCAGGCCATATCCAATATACCCGCAATATGGTTACCGGAGCTTCTACAGCCAATGCAGCCCTGATACTTATTGATGCGCGCAACGGGGTTACCGAGCAAACATACCGCCATACATACATAGCAACGCTTCTGCAAATACCTCATATCATTATCTGTATCAACAAAATGGATCTTGTTGGTTACAGCGAAGAGGTTTATAATGAAATACATGAGAAATTTGTTGCTTTCGCGCTTAAACTGAACGTGAAAGATTTCCGGTTTGTGCCCATAAGTGCATTACATGGCGATAATGTGGTTGAACCTTCAACAAACATGGGATGGTATAATAACGGCACATTGCTCGATGTGCTGGAAACCCTTCCTATTGACCACGATTACAATCTTACCGATGCACGTTTCCCGGTTCAATATGTAATCAGGCCGATTTCTGACGAATACCACGATTACCGCGGATATGCCGGACGCATTGATGGAGGTGTATTTAAAACCGGCGATAAAGTGATGATTCTTCCAGGTGGTTTCCATTCCACGATTAAATCTATCGAATTGCAGGACAAGCAGTTGCAACAGGCTTTCCCACCCATGTCAGTTACCATGCAACTTACTGACGATATCGACATTAGCCGTGGTGATATGATTGTGAAAGCAGACAACCGTCCGCAGGTAAGCCAGGATATTACCCTTATGGTTTGCTGGATGAGCCCGCGCCCCTTGCAGATTAATGGAAAATATGCTTTAAAACATACCACCCGTGATGTGCGATGCCTGGTGAAAGAGGTCAACTATAAAGTCAATGTGAATACACTCGGACAGATTACCGATGATACCGAGGTGAAAATGAACGATATAGCACACATTGTAATCCGAACTACCAAACCCCTGCTTTTTGATTCCTACAGTCAAAACCGTATAACCGGAGCTGTAATTTTTATTGACGAAGGAACAAACGAAACAGTAGGAGTGGGGATGATTGAA
>CAIRHD010000434.1 GCA_903878265.1 uncultured Bacteroidales bacterium
AAATTGGAATGAATGGACAACAAAAGCTGAGGCTCAACCATTGCCGGGTGCGCTCGAATTTGTAAAGTATGCGCAAAGCAAACAGGTTGATGTTTTTTACATTACCAACCGCGATGACAACGACCGCAAATCAACTTTGTTAAATTTACAAAAGGCTGGCTTTCCATTTTCTACCGACGATCATTTGCTTACGAAACCAGATTTATCCGCATCTACCGGAAACACAAGTTCCAAAGCGGGACGAAGGGCTAAGGTAGCAGAGAAACATGAGATTATCTTGTTAATTGGTGACAATTTAAATGATTTTTCCGAAATATTCGAGGATAGAAAAACCAATGATGGTAAAGCTTCGGTTAACACTAACAGAGAACTGTTTGGCCAAAAATTTATTGTTTTGCCAAACCCCATGTATGGCGCGTGGGAAAAACCTTTGTACGATTATCGCGATGGCTTAAGCGAAAAGGAGAAAACACAATTGTTGAAAAGCAAATTGAAAGGGGAATAGAATCCACAATGTTCAAAAATTAAGATAAAATGGATTTTAGAGCATGAAGTAACGGTTTTTTATTTTAGATATACAGTGTTGATTTTGTGATACTTCTAAAATTAAAAGTCAGTGTCCTTTCTTCATTATTCAAAAAAAGTCCTGATCCAAACTACATTTATCCATAACTCCCAATGATCCGCTTCCTTCAACACGAAATGATTGATAAATCCCGTTGGGACGATTGCATCAATTGTGCCGTAAATGGGAATTTGAACGCGCGATCATGGTATCTCGATATTGTTAGTCCTAACTGGTGCGCTTTAATTGAGGACGATTATGAAAGGGTTTTCCCACTGACCGTTTCCGCCAAAGCTGGGATTAAATACATCATGCAGCCTTATTTTACCCAGCAACTTGGGCTTTTTTACCGCTCCTTGCTGCCCGAAAACAAACTTACTGATTTTCTTTCCAGTATCCCTAAAGACTACAAATTCATTGATATCAACCTGAATACTTCAAATAAAGCACTTCCTTCTGGCAATGTGTCGGAAATGACTAATCTTGAGTTAGATCTGATTCTTGAATACGAAAAACTGACATCAGGATATCAAAGCAATTTGCAGCGGAACCTTAAAAAAGCGGCTCAAAACAAACTTACCTTATCCAACAAAGTGAAGCCTGAAGAAATAATAATGCTTTTCAGGGGGAATAAAGGCAAGGAATTGAACCATTTAAAAGATGGACAATACAGACTCATCCAATGCATTGCGCTCGAAAGTATCAAAAAGGGTATTGGGCAAATTTGGGGAGCATACGATGAATTCAACCATTTGGTAGCTTGTGCGTTGTGGGTTACTAGCCATCAAAAGGCTGTTTTTCTGTTTTCGGCAGTTTCTGCTCAGGGCAAAAAGTTGAATGCAATGCCTTGGCTGATTGATTCGTTTATCCGTTATCATGCTGGCAAACCACTGACCCTTGACTTCGAAGGATCGAACAACGAAGGCTTGGCACGGTTTTATAGTAGTTTTGGGGCAAAAAAAGTAATCTATCAGCGTTTTTTGCGAAGTTCTTTGCCATTTGTGTTTCAGTTTGCACTGAAAATGTGGAGAATTTGCAGAAGAAAATTAAAATTATTTGCATAAGTCAGAATAATTGGACAAAGTGTTTATATTTGTCTGATTGGAAAGCAAGCATTTTACCAAAATCTTCATAAAAAACAGAAATATGGTTATCAATATCGGAAGTAAGAATTCAGTGGTAAACCAGTTTGTTTGCGAATTGCGCGATGCTTCTATACAGCAGGACAGCATGCGTTTCAGGCTGAATATGGAGCGCTTAGGCAGTATATTTGCTTACGAAATCAGCAAAACATTTGAATACGAAACCAAGGAGGTGATCACTTCTTTAGGGACAACCGAAATTCAGGGAATGAAGAGTGTCCCTGTGCTGGCAACCATTCTTAGGGCAGGCTTACCTTTGCATCAGGGAATGCTAAATTTTCTGGACCAAGCCGATAATGCTTTTGTTTCGGCCTACCGTGAGCACCGGAAAGATGATGAATATGCCATTCAGATCGAATATGTTTCAAGTCCCGAACTGGAGAAACGGATTTTAGTGCTTTCCGACCCAATGCTTGCCACAGGACACTCCATGGTGTCTTCGTTCAAAGCCTTGCTGGCGCATGGTAAACCGGTGCATACGCATTTTGTTTCGGTGGTTGCTAGTATTCAAGGGGTAGAATACATGAAACGCATGTTGCCAAAAACGGGTACAACCATTTGGGTCGCAGCCATTGATGACGAACTTACTGCCCAAGGATATATTGTGCCAGGGCTGGGCGATGCCGGCGATTTGGCTTTTGGGATGAAAGTATAATTTCTTTCAGAGCTTATTTTCAAAAATCTATAAGTGCCAATACAACATTATATAATACGGTGCGTTATCCACTAAAATAATTTAGTTTGTCAGGATTTATAAAAATATTGATTGTTTTTGCAGTTAGCAGCATCAAATTCCTGATAGCTCCGGCTTTGGGTTTTAGCATGGGGCTGACGTTTATACAAACATGGCTTTCTACAACTGCGGGAGGTATTTCTGGTGTTTTTGTATTCTTTTTTCTTAGCCGTTGGTTTCTGCTTTTATATACGAGATATTTTGCTTTTTACACACATAAATTCAGGACTAAAGTATATGGTTTCCTGAATAAGGAAATCCCTAAATTTAGTCCAGCAAAGAAATTCACAAAGCGTAATAGGTTTATTATCAAAGCAGTGAGAAAATATGGATTGGTAGGAATTGTTTTTCTTACTCCGATTTTACTTTCCATTCCGGTCGGTACATTTTTGGCTACCAGATATTACTCGGCCAACCGTTTTTTATTGGTTTATTTAAGCATATCGGTATTGTTTTGGTCGCTTTTTATGTCTTCTGCTATTTCATTATTTTAGCCTTGTCTTCAGATTCTTCTTTTTTCTGCTTGGTGTAACTTTAATCGTTAATTTTACCGTGTTTTTACAGTAAATGCGACACATCAGTTGTTTATTTTCATGTAATTGATCGTCATACAATTGCAAGTCTTACCCATAAAACATTTAAAATGAAATTGTTGAAAAGCAGTCTTGTACTTGAGAACCTGCGCATTTCGATGCAATCGGTACGTAGTCACATGATGCGTACCACTTTAACCGTTCTGATTATTGCTTTCGGGATCATGGCCCTTGTCGGGATACTAACCTCGATTGATGCCATCAAATATTATCTGAATGATAATTTCCAGATGATGGGTGCCAATACTTTCACAATCCGCAACCGCACCATGCAGGTACATATTGGGAATAAACATAGTAAAGCTAACAATTTCAGGGAGATAACGTACGAAGAAGCCAGCCGTTTTAAGGAATCATATACTTTTCCGGCCACACCATCCATTTTTATTTTTGCTACCAATCTCGCCACCGTTAAATTTGCCAATAATAAGACAAACCCTAACGTACCTGTAATTGGCTGCGACGAAAACTACATCATTACTTCCGGTAACGAAATTGTGCAAGGGCGGAACATATCGCCAACCGAAGTTTTTTATGGGTCATCTGTTGCCATTATTGGCAGTGATGTAATAAAGAAAGTGTTTAAAAACAAGGAAGATCCGGTTGGCAAGTTTGTGAACATCGGGCCTGGCCGATATCTTGTGGTTGGAGTTTTAAAGGAAAAAGGCTCAAGCATGGGTTTTAACCCCGACAATGTCTGCCTGATTCCGATCAATAATGCAAGGCAAAGGTTTGCACGTCCGAATGCTTCATACAGTATCAATGTGCATGTTACCGATGGCGAAAAACTTGAAGCT
>CAIRHD010000435.1 GCA_903878265.1 uncultured Bacteroidales bacterium
AAGTTAAAGGCATGGAACCTGAATGGATGCACCGATTCAATAACTTTACCTGTATTGGTAAAACCCAGGCCAAAAGCTGATTTTACATACTTAAGTAAATATTGTCCTGCGGGTGAGGTAATATTGACCGACCTTACTACAACTTCTTCATCCTCTATACAATCGCGGCAATGGACAGTATCTGGTACAACTTATCTAACTCCCTACACTACATACACATTACCATCTCAAAACACGAATGCAACAACTGCGGTTCTTTTAAAGGTTTTTGATATAAATGGTTGTGAAGACACCATAACCAAAAATATATTCGTTAACCCTGCATTCCAATTGGGTATCCATGCTGATACTGCATGTCTTGGAGGCACTACCCATCTTTATGCCACCAATCCTTCAAGTGCAAAAGCAGATTCGCTGTATAATATTAAGTGGGATTTCGGTGACCCAGATAGTGGGCCTTTTAACTCATCTACTTTATGGGGGCCAACCCACAATTTTACAGGTTTAGGCCCATTCACAGTGCTACTCACTGCGATGAATAGTAACGGATGCGTTCAAACTGTTTCGCAAAAGGTATACATGGTTCAAGGCCCTGCTGCAAACTTTACCTTTCAGCAAATACCCCATTGCAACCTTACTGATTCAGTTGCATTTTATTACAAACTAGACAGTTTGGGCAAAGGAGTTGATTCTATCTACTGGCAAATTGGAACTGACCAGACCCTGACAAATACTTGGGATGCGTCTAAAAAGCCACTATCAGGCAACAAGAAACTCAAATTTGCATCTTTCGGAACATACTATGTTACAATGAAAGTGATTAATGTGAATAAATGTGAATCAATTGTAACCAAGCTATTTAACATGAACTGCATCACAGCATCCTTTTCTATGGCTTCAAGTATTGCATGTGATTCTGTGCCAGTTAAATTTACTGATAATTCCACCGAAGCGAGCCTAATACAAAGCTGGCAATGGGATTTTGGCGATACCGCGGTTGTAGCTCCATACAATCCTCCAAAGCGACCAATTGTGTATCACACCTATAGGTACCCAGGACAATACATAGTAACACTAACTATAACCAATGGTTCAGTTTCCGATATTTATACTATGCCAATAACGGTTAACCCATCGCCAAAAGCCATACTAAGTGTAAACAATATAGGAGTTTGCTTGGGTGATTCCATTGAATTTACCAACAAATCAGTGGCGGGAATCGATTCAACTTACACTTGGAATTTCAAGGGGGTTGGCCATGCAACCGATCCTTTGGCAAACCCTGTTGTTTATTATTACGATAAGGCTGGCAAATACAAACCCAACCTAATAATAACCACGAATTTGGGCTGTACCGATACTAGTTCTACTAATGTATCAGTGTTTACATTGCCAATTGCGAAAATAAAACCTTTTAATGCTTGTATTGGGCAAGAGACTCAATTTATCGATGGCTCAACTACCGGAAGCGGAACAATCAACCATTGGTACTGGGTTGTTACAAACCCTGGTAATCAAATATTTGATACTGCACAAAATTTTTCTTCCGTTTTTGACCAACTAGGAGAAAATTCGGCTCAACTAATTGTTACTGACATTAATGGTTGTGTTGATGATACAATTATTCAATCATTTACGGTAAAACCAAGCCCTGTTAGCAACTTTACTTTTGTCGATCAGCCAAATTTTGGGACACCTTGGCCGACAAATAATAAACCTAAGAAAAATGATGAAACCTGGGAGTTAGTCTTTACAAATGAATCAGAAGGCGCAGAAAGTTATTTATGGGATATCGGCAAAGGCCCATCTTACTTTGAACAAAACCCAACTATCCGAATTGATAACTTGTACAACGAAGGCGACACTATTTTAATTAAACTAACCTCGATGAATCACGAAGGTTGCGTAGATACATATATCGATACTTTCTGCCTGATTTATAAAGGGCTCTATATTCCAAATGCTTTTTCACCAAGCAATCCAAAAGAAGGTGTCCACCTACTAAAACCCGTGGGAGTGGGAATCGATCTTTACTTGTTTGAGGTATTCGATCGCTGGGGTAATTTCGTGTGGAGCACTGATAAAGTGGATGCACTTGGTTCACCTACAGAAGGTTGGGATGGTAAAGACGAAGGGGCGGATATGCCAATGGGAACTTATGTTTGGAAGGCAAGTGCTATATTTAAAGATGGGACGGTTTGGATAGGAAATAATATTAGCAAGCAAGAAAATGTAAGTACACATGCTTTCGGTACATTTACCCTAATAAGGTAAACACTCTTCCCATCCGAAACTAAAAAAGCACCCCTACAAGGTGCTTTTTTAGTTTCTATCCACAAAAAAATCCCCTGCCCGATACAATCGAAACAGGGGATGAAAAAACCAACAAAGGTGTGTTTGAAATATTAATTCTTGACTAATTTACCGGTTTGTATAAAGCCTGAATTCTGGTCGGTGAGCGTTACAAAGTACAGACCATTCCTCAGATTATGGATGTCGATTTCGATGCCACCTGCTACAAAATCGAGTTTATAGTCGGAGATTTGTTTCCCATTGGCATCAATAATACGAATTTTACCATCAATCATACCGCTGTTCACAACCTCAACAAATACTTTGTCCCTGGCTGGGTTTGGCGACAGCTTCAGGGAACTTTCCCCATCTTCAACATGTTGAACATTTGTACCTTTAACAACATCAAGCAGGGTTTGCTCTTCGAAAATATAGTCGCGGTAGGTAGGGCTATTGTTCAACAACGAAATGGCAAAATTGGAGTTGTTGCTCTTCTTGTTTTCTATCTCGCCCAATTTCATTACGGTATTTTCAGGTAAAGCAGAACCCTGGTTTGCTATTGCATCCAAATCGCTAAGGCGCAGGAATTTGTAATCAGCTTCATCCGAATTTTCAGGACTGAAGCCTTCCATGCTTAGTCTGGCATTCAAATAATCGGCTGCTGCATAATAGAAATTGTATTGGAGCAGTGCCTTTTCATTTGAAGTCAGGGATGCCAATTGGAGGATTTCATTCAGCAAAGCAACATCGGCATTCCCAACCGAATTGAGTATCAGACTGGCATCATCAAACGGATTTTCTGACGACTGCAACAGTTCCTTGTAATTGTTCGATAGGCTGTAACTGCCTGCAGCACCGGCAATCCCTTTGAACAATACCGAATAGTTATCGCACAGGTATTTGATGTTCAGGTTTCCCTGCGAAGGCATGTTGTAAATCTGGTGTCCGCACGAAGCTGTTGAATGGTATGGTCTGTTGCTTGCAATCTGCACCTGTGGGAACGAAATATTGAACATCCCGAAATTATCGGCTACCTGAATGGTAGTGTTGCTGTTAATATCAACTGCAGCATTGTAGTTGCTCCAAAGGGTGTTCAAACCCGGGTCGGCAGGAACCAAAGTCCCGATATTGCCGCTGTAGCCAAACACATTGATTCCCACAAAATTGTAGTTATACAGGTAATTGTTCCTGATTTTTGGCAATGCACCAACACCAAACTGCCTGAAATCCATGGAAGTGTAACAATCGGTCACACAATTGCTCGAAACTTCGCTCAGGGTTGACAGGTTAATGGTATAAATGCCTCTTGTGTTGGTGAAATGCCTCATTTTTATAGAGTTGCAGGTGATATAGTTCTTCACCGTGCCGGTGCCATAAAAATAAATTCCATTAATATCGGGATTCACAATATCGTTGTTGCTGATCTGGAAATTCTTGGCATTGGTTGCAATAATCCCATACCTAAACCCATTGATTTTGTTTCCAACCATGCTCACATTCGACGAATATTGTGCATAAATAGCTGAGTTACTGTTGTATTTAACGAAATTGTTGGATAATTCGTTGTTGTTCACTTCAATAACAGAGCTATTCGAGTTGTCGATATAAATGGACGAAGGTGGCGCAACCGAAGCTGTGTTTACTTCCACTTTGTTGTTTTCGATATTGGTAGGATACAGTGCAGAATTTACCAATATTGAATAGGTTTGGTCAGTAAAAGTATTGGCAGAGTAAAGGCCGCCGCCTTTTACCTGATAAATTCCATACGTTTTCGGGTTGCTGGCTGCTTTTGTGTTTACGAAGCCATTTTGCGAAACCTGTTGAGCCAATTTGGTAGAACTGGTGTAAATACCATACGTACTCAGGTTGTTAACAAAACTGTAGCAACTTTTGTACACAGGGAAGAACTGCTCAGTTACAAATTGGTTTCCTGTAATTGGATGCGAGAAGTTGGTGTTGTTTTCGACCCTTATCCCAAAATTACAATTGGAAAACAGGTTGTTAGACACCACACCATCGGCAGTTGACTGGAAGTAAAGTGCGACTTCGGCATTTTTAAAAGTTGATTCGTTGATAATGTTATCAAACTGACCACTTCCTACAAAGCGCAAGCCTCTCCATGTACCATCAATATCGCATGGCCTGAAAACCGAATTGCTGGCCCTCAATCGGCCACCATTAACAAAATCAATTCCGGCGCATTTACCGAAAACCACATCCATGGTAGTAATATCGAGCACTGCACCCGAAACGGTAACGATAACATTGTCGCCGATATAGTATTTGCCATCCCAAACCACATTGCTGCTATAGGTGATGTTGGAAGTGATCTTGTGGAAGGTTGTATCCATTTCGGCAAAACAACAATATTCCTTTGTATGGCTAATCACCACATCATACGTTGCTACACAGGTTCCCGATGCACTGGTAATAGTAATTATATAAACACCCGGAGGCAGATTATTTACCGTTAAAGGAATACCCGGAACAATGGTTGTTGGCATTGGTGCAACCAAAGGTGAAGTTGTGATGGTAAATGGTCCACCTGTGGAAGCCGGGTTCAACATAATGGTGAATGAACCGTTTGCAGTTTGAGGGCACGGAGTGTTTTCATGATGTAAATATCCGAGCAAAATATTACAACATGGTTCATTTTTTACACAAAAAACGCCAGCTGTATCTGAACAACCAAAAGTATTGGTTACGATTACCGAAATTTGATGGTTACCTGGCCCACCGCCACCAAAAGCCAGATTTTGTCCGCTTCCAATAGGCGTACCATAATTGCCATTGTCTATCCACGAAATTGTTGGATATGAATTGGCATAAGTATTATTTGGGAACAATGCATTGAGGGGCAATGGCATGTATAGATGAACTGTATCAACATCGCACATGGTTTCACAACCCAATGGGAACAAACTTAAATCAGGTTTTGGGTATATTGACCCTGCGCCGGCTGTTGTTGAACAACCTGTTGCTTTGTTGGTAACGGTCAAACTGTAGAAGCCTGGGGCGGCGGCTGTGATTACCGCGGTGTTGGCGCCGTTGCTCCAATGATAACTGTAAAGCGCAGGGTTGTTTGGTGTA
>CAIRHD010000436.1 GCA_903878265.1 uncultured Bacteroidales bacterium
AAGATGCGTGGCGCAAGCACCATTACCCAACAAACGGCAAAAAATGTTTTTCTTTGGCCAGCCCGGAACTATGTACGCAAAGGGCTTGAGCTTTATTTTACAGGTTTGATCGAATTGTTTTGGGGTAAAAAACGCATTATGGAAGTTTATCTTAATGTTATCGAAATGGGAGATGGAATATACGGTGCTGAAGCTGCCGCGCAAACCTATTTTCATAAACCCGCAAAAAAACTCACAAGTTCCGAAGCCGCTGCTATTGCAGCAGTGTTGCCAAACCCTCGCCGTTGGCACCCTGACAAGCCAACACCCTATATTGCCAAGAAAAAAGCATGGATTTTATGGAATATGAATAATGTGGTAAAACCCGAATGGTAGCAATTCTGCGCGGCATTTCAACACCATCGAATTAAAACAGAAAGTTTCATCGATAATTTTGGAAATCTCCAAACTGTTATTGGAATAGTTGGTTTAATAAAGGAAGATTTTTTTTTCAAAATCTGCGTTAACACATTTTTCAAAATTCTGACTTAAAACAATTTTAAACCTTAACAAATGAACTCCTTGATTGACATAAAACCTGACAGTGATTTTTCCCTGCACAATATTCCCTTTGGTGTTGGAATAATACCCGGGAGCGGGCCTCGAATTTGCACCCGTATAGGCGACAAAGTGGTTGACTTGTCTATAATGGCAAACCAGGGCTATTTTGACCGTGGCATTTATGAGGATTCAGATTTTGCCACATCGACCTTGAATAACTTTA
Source organism: uncultured Bacteroidales bacterium (assembly GCA_903878265.1). Taxonomy (GTDB): domain Bacteria; phylum Bacteroidota; class Bacteroidia; order Bacteroidales; family UBA4417; genus UBA4417. Next base: position 764 of record CAIRHD010000436.1, read on the forward strand.
TTTCAAAAGGCAGGGAAGCAGCAAATGCAGTCAGGCTTTCAATACAAAATTGCTTTCTGGATTCAAATTATTCGCAACCGGAAGCTGAGTTTTTTCAACAGAATATTTTATACGATGCTTCTGAAATACAAATGCTGATGCCTGTACAAATTGGCGATTATACCGATTTTTATTCGAGCATAGAGCATGCAACTAATGTTGGCATTATGTTTCGCGACCCGGCCAATGCTTTGTTGCCCAATTGGAAACATATTCCGGTGGGTTACCATGGCAGGGCTTCGAGCATTGTGGTGTCCGGCACCGAAGTATACAGGCCAAAAGGACAAACCAAGCCAGCCGATTTAAGCCTACCAATTTTTGGCCCAACCAAACAATTGGATTTTGAGCTGGAAACTGCCTTTATTGTAGGCAAAGAAAATACCCTAGGAGAAAGCGTTACGACAGATGAGGCCGAAAACAACATTTTTGGTATGGTGCTGTTCAACGACCTTTCGGCCCGCGATATACAAAGCTGGGAATATGTACCACTTGGCCCATTCCTTTCAAAAAATTTCGCTTCTGTCATTTCTCCGTGGATTGTGATGATGGACGCGCTTGAACCTTTCAGGTGTAGAGGGCCGGTTCAGGAACCTGAGGTTTTGCCATATTTAAAGTTCAGTGGAAGACGTAATTTCGATATCAAACTCGAAGTACTGATAAAACCAGAAAATTGCGATGAAGTAAGTGTTTGTAAATCAAACTTTAAGTACATATACTGGAACATGAGCCAGCAGTTGGCGCATCATACAGTTAACGGTTGTAATATGCGCGTCGGTGATTTGTGCGGCAGCGGCACCATAAGTGGTCCGGAACCAGGCAGTTATGGCAGCATGCTCGAATTGACATGGAAAGGGACAAAACCTTTTATAATGCCCGATGGAACGGAACGCAAATTTATTAATGATAACGATACCATTATCATGCGTGGTTATGCCGAAAAAGAAGGAATGCGGGTGGGCTTTGGGGAGGCATTGGTTCATATTATGCCAGCAAAACTGTAATACATAAAACCAAACACTCAACTCTTCTCATTTAACTTATCACTTTTCATTCTCCACTTTCCCATGCCAACTTTCGATCCAGCAAAAATACTTCCTCACCAACTTCACCGCGTACTATTAAGTGCTGTAGCACCACGCCCAATAGCATTTGCCAGCACTATTGATAAAGCCGGAAACCCAAACCTTTCACCTTTCAGTTGTTTTAATGTATTTGGCGTAAACCCAAGCACTTTAATTTTTTCACCATCGCGAAGTGGCAGGACAAATGAGTTGAAAGACACCTATTTGAATGTAAAAGAAATCCCGGAAGTGGTAATCAATATGGTTACTTTTTCTATGGTGGAACAGATGAACCTTGCCAGCACAGAGTTCCCACGAGGGATAAACGAATTTATTAAATCTGGTTTTACACCAGTGCAATCTGAAATAGTAAAACCATTCAGGGTAAAAGAATCACCGGTTCAAATAGAATGTAAAGTGCGGCAAATTATTGAAACCGGCGATGGGCCTGGAGCAGCAAACCTAATTATTTGTGAAGCGGTGATGGTTCATGTTAACAACAATGTTCTTGATGAAACCGGCGCGATCGATACCACAAAACTTGATTTGGTCGGCAGGTTGGGCGCCGAGTATTATGTCAGGGCATCAGGAAGTGCCTTGTTCACTCTCGACAAACCTGTCAGTAAGCTTGCTATTGGTGTTGATTCCTTACCAGAAGATGTACGGTTCAGCAATATACTTACAGGCAACGATTTAGGAAAACTGGGAAGCATACAAACCAAGCCCACAACATCTGAAATTACCAATTGTATTTCTTCATACGAAATTAACTCGCTTAAGTCCAAGTACAAAACCGGAGATTCACAATTTATTGAAGAAGCCCATAAAATGGCCCATTCGATGATTGACCAAAAAGAATATTACAATGCTTTGCTTCTATTGCTGGCAACCCATAAATTGATTTCTAACAGTTTGTAACCAAAGCCAGGCCATCCGAAATTAAATTTTGCAATTCGTCACTTTCGTCAGCTTTGTTTTTCAGAAAACGAATAATTTCTTCCTCAAGTTCAGACTGTCCTTTCAAGTTTATAAGCTCCTCTAGGATTTCAAGGGGTAACAACCACTCATCAGGGTAGTTGGATTTCAGGGTCCCCCATGTTTCCATAAGGATTGTGGAATCGCCACCGTTCACACGGAAATCCCGAACCTTGCCATATAAGCCATATAGTTTAATCGTATCGTCGGAATGTAAAATATGATGGGTTTTTTCAACTGGGGCAGGATATTCCAATTGGAATGCATCCGGATCGGCAGGTCCGGCAAAAGTGGAGATAATACTTTTACCTATTGCCATATCGTAAATGCCCCAATTGGGCTTAAATAGCTGATCGCCTTTATAGTTTACAGAGCAATCCTTAAAGGTAAAAATCAGGTTTTTGCCTTGTTTGCAGGTAATTTTTAAAAGCATTCCATTCACGCAAACACCACTATCAAATTCAATGTCAAGTATATCGCCTACTCTAATTCCATTCGCTTCAAGTTCACCTTCGCTCATAGTCTCGATACCTTGGCTGATGCCCTTTAAATTCCCAACCGGCGAACCAAACCCATCTGGATGATGCTTGATTCCTTGTCCCTTAAGTTGTTGGTAATTAAACGAAAGCATGGATGGACCTTCAAAACCCAGATAGACCGCCTCTTGGTTTTGCTCATGTATTTTTACCAATTTCCCCGAAACCTGCAAACCTGAACTATAAACTACAGTGCTTGTACTGGCGGAACTTAAAGCTTTGTTGAGGCTTTGCAAACCGCCTTTCCTTACGGCCATTGTATCCAAATACTGATCAAGAACAGTATTGAGGCAATTAAAATCAGGGGTAACAAATAACTGTGGTTGCTGTGTAGTGATATCGAAAGTGTAATTTTGGGCATCAAGCGAATAGAGCAGTTTTTTTACTTTTGGTTTCATGCAATTATGGCTTTCGCCGATAGATGATAATAAACCTGCCCCGTAAATCTTAGGATTTTCCACACTGCCAATCAAACCATATTCCACTGTCCACCAATGCAGGTTACGCAGCAAGGCCATTTCTGAAGGTTCTTCCTGTAGTTTTGATAATTTGTCTAGTTCCTCTTCAGCTTCTTGAATAGCAAAAAACGAAGTGTAAGGATCAGCTTTTAGGATGGACAAATGCCTGATGGCTTCATACACCTTGTTGTCGTAGGCTGAGGAGAAAGCTTTTGTACCGGCCTTTCCAAAATCGCGTAAGTATGCCGAATATTCTTCATCGGCAATAATTGGTGCATGGCCGGCAGCCTCGTGAATGATATCGGGAGCCGGCGTGTATAAAACCTGATCAATTGGACGTATATCGGCAGCAATAACCAGCACATTGTAGGCCTGAAATTCCATAAAAGCGGCTGGTGGTATAAAACCATCGACAGTAACCGCAGCCCAACCAATTTCTTTCAAAATACGGTTCATACCGTACATATTCGGTATGCGGTCGATGCTGATTCCGGTCCGCGCCAAACCTTGAAGGTACGAATGATGCGCAACCTGAGGCAAATATTTTACATTCTGCCTCAATATATAACGCCAAACTGCATGATCCTGGTTGGTATAATTAGCATAAGGCTGGTCAATTATTAAGTTGAGCAGGTGCCGGGGCAGTTTATCCAATACATCGTTACTTTCCATATCCAGTCCTTTAATGGGGCAAATTTGTTACTTTTGAAAATCTTTTGCGAAAATGGTTTTCCAAAGATATATATATCCTTTCATATAAAACAAACCGATTTTGATGCCACCTAAAATATATATTGCTCTTCCTGTATTGGACGAAATGGAACGTCTGCCATTGCTTATTGAGTCTGTTCAAAACCAGTCAGTACAGGATTTCCAACTGATTGTATGTGTAAACCAGTCGGAAAGTTGGTGGGATAATCCTTTAAAAATAGAGATCTGTAAAGATAACCAACTTGCAATTTCCTATCTACAATCCCTTAACGACGAACGCATTACAATTATCGACAAATCATCGCAGGGAAAAGGTTGGTTGCCAAAAGCACATGGCATTGGCGTTGCCCGAAAATTACTTATGGATCATATTTCGTCGGTAGCCGAAAGCAATGATATTATTATCAGCATGGATGCAGATACGGTTTTTAATCATAAATATTTTTCCTCAATAGCTGAAAATCTGCACCTTAACCCTGCAGCTTCGGCTATTGCCGTGCCTTATTACCACCAACTTTTGGGCGAAAATGGTTTGGACAGGGCCATACTTCGGTACGAAATTTATATGCGCTCGTATGCTATAAACATGTGGCGCATAAAAAGTCCTTATTCCTTTACAGCGCTAGGCTCGGCTATAGCGCTGCCTGTTTGGGCGTATAAAGCGGTTGGCGGCATGACCCCAAAATTGAGTGGGGAAGATTTTTACTTTTTGCAAAAAATAGTAAAATCGGGCAGGCTTTTACATTGGAACGTCGAATTTGTTTATCCGGCCACAAGGCTTTCCGACAGGGTTTTCTTCGGCACTGGACCGGCATTGAGCAAAGGCATTAGCGGCGATTGGCAAAGCTATCCTATTTATAGCTACCAACTTTTCGACCTGATTGCAACTACTACAAATGCCTTCAAAATTTTGTTTACCAAGGATGTTGTTACCCCGCTCGACGATTTTCTGTTCGACAAATTTGGGGAATTGCCATGGCGAAAACTCAGGCAGAATTTTAAAACAGAAGCCCATTTTGTAAGAGCTTGTCACGAAAAAATTGATGGTCTGCGGATACTACAATTCCTAAAAGAAAGCCAGTTGCCCGATGAAAAAACCAGCGAAAACGCACTTGCCGAATTATTGACCCTTTTAAATAAGCAGTTTCCTGAACTGACCGGCAGCATCAAAACAACCCTTAGCTTTCAGGATTTATCCATTGCGGAGCTTGATATGGTAAGAAACACGCTTTTCAAAATAGAGATGAATTACCGAAAAACGCATTGGAATGGCTTTATGGCGATTAGTACTTTGTATAATTAACGGGTGGGACGCTTTTCTAGTCGTAGTTTTGAGGGTGTGAAGTGCTTGAAATAAAATTTTGAGTTCTGTTTTCAAAACTAACCAAGTGGTTAGTAACGGGATGGTTAGCAGTATAAAATAATTTATAACAATTTATTAATGACAGTATTTTTTTTTTGATTATTTTCAAACCTTATTTCTGTCCATTCTAGGGATAGTATTGATAGCAAAACTGCCATTTTTTTTACACATATTTTCAAAAAAAAAAACTATCAACCAGTCTGAACTTTAATTTTAATTTTGGAAAGTCAAATATGGTTGATAGGTTAGGGGTTCACTTTTGTTTGTAGGCACTAAGTACTAATTTGTAAAAAGTGCAAAAATCACTAACTGCCAATTAGTAAAACCAAGTCTTTTTGTTTTTAAGGCTGTTGCGTTGGCTTGTTTTTTAAAGTGCCGATTTAATTTTGAGCCCACAATGAAGTCTCACTCCAAGCCAATAAGCAACAAAAAAAGAATTATTCCATCAACAATTTTTTTCGAGTACATTTACAACCTCAAACCCTTCATTAACCCAATTATAACCAGCAAATATGCCATTTTCTGCTTTAGGCTTACATCCATCGTTAATACAAGCATTGGTCGATCAAAACTACGAACATCCTTATCCTATTCAAAATGAGGCTATTCCGGCCATTCTTAACAAAAAAGATGTTCTTGGAATTGCCCAAACAGGATCAGGTAAAACAGTTAGCTTTGTATTGCCGATACTCATGAACCTTCAAGGAATCGCAGATTCTAAAAGTAGGCATATCAACGTTTTGGTTCTGGTTCCAACCCGCGAACTGGCCATACAGGTAAATGAAGTTTTTCAGTTATTTGGTCGAGTATTACCAAGGCGGATAAAATCGATGGCAGTATATGGCGGTGCATCAATCAACCCGCAAATGATGGGTTTACAAGGTGTTAATATTTTAGTAGCCACTCCTGGAAGACTTTTGGAATTGGTTGAATCGAATGCGGTCCATTTTTCGGAAATCCATACGCTTGTATTGGACGAGGCCGATAAAATGCTTAACCTTGGTTTTACGGATGAAATGAACCGCATTTTTGAACTTTTGCCTAAAAAACGTCAGAACCTTTTATTTTCGGCTACTTTGAGCAATGAAGTTGACACAATCAACCGGGTTTTGCTGCACGATCCAATAACCATAAAAATAGAACCTGAAAAAGATAACATTGACCTTATTTCGCAGTTGGCTTATTTTGTGCCGGATGAAAAAAAAGGCCCATTGTTGCGTTATCTGATCAAGCACAACAATCAAAAACAAGTATTAGTTTTCACTTCATCGGTTTACTCCGCTGATAATGTGGCAGATAAACTACGAAAAAATGGGATCGAGGCATTAGCGATACACAGCAAAAAAAGCCAAGGGGCACGAATGGATGCTTTGAGCAGGTTCAAATTTGGTGAACTCAGGGTGCTGGTAGCAACCGATTTGATTTCGCGGGGAATTGATATAAAATTTCTACCTTATGTAGTAAATTACGAATTGCCGCGCTCTCCAAAGGAATATATTCACAGGATTGGCAGAACAGGCCGTGCTGAATCAGCAGGTGAAGCCATTTCTTTTATAGCTCCAGCCGACGAACATCATTTTAAAGTGATACAAAAAAAGATGGGAAAATGGGTAACGATGATTGATAGTGTGGGATTGGATTTGCAAGGTTACTAATTTGAAGTTCGATAATGTGTTAATTTGAAAATGCGATAATGTGCTTTTAATTGGGATCTAAAAAACGTTGAACAAAAAATCCAAATTCAGAAAATGTTCAAATTGCGCGATGCATATATTTTCCATTTTCGCATTAGCTAAAAGCATGGCATTTGCATCGGCACCTATTTCGAATGCATAGTCTTGTTTCCTTTTTTTCGTCAACATAATGTATGTTGCATTGGCCAATCATCCAAATAGCTATTTGTTTTCCGGCTACTATAATTGGAGTATCAGCATCAATAAAACCAAAGCTTGTGCATTTTTCGCATGTTGATTTCTGCTATTTCCCAACTTTCAGCCCAATTGCTTTATCGGAATTGATGCAATTCAACCGACCATTTTCAGTCTGTCGGATCAGTTTACAAACCTCACTAAAATTGCTTGGCTTGGTAATGGGTTCACCTACAATATTTGTAATTGATGAAGCCACTCCAGTAACATTTGCAAAAGCCTCCTATATTTTTTTGCAGATGTTCAATATTCACAAAATCAGTAATATATATATATTCTATCTTGCTATCAGGAGTAAGTATATAATCTAATTCAATTTTTAGCCACTTTTCTGATTCAATTAATTTACTAGCTGATTCTTCGGCTTTTAATAATTCCGCATTTGCTTGTTTTTTGCTTGCTGATATCAATTGTGTAACCAAAAATACTAACTTTATCAGCAACTAACGATGTTTTTCCTTTTGATCCAAACCATGCTGATTTTCCAACAGCTTTACATACTTCATATTCAACTTCAAAGAAATTGTCTGGATAGCGAATCCCTTCAGCAATTTTAGCGTACAATTTTTCAATATACTCAGGTTTTATATTGCGGAAATATTTTTCAAAACAATTATTCATAGTACCCGATGGAAACTCTAATATTTCATCTGCCACTTCTGAAATGAAAGAATTTTAAAAATTTCCATGCATATCAATATCTGATTTCCAAACAATCTTGATTCTTTAGAGACGACCTCATTATAACGGCGTTCACTTTCTTCGGCATGTTCAATGTTAAACGAAAGGATCAATCCCTTCATTTCCACATTATCACATTACCACATTACCACATTTCATTCTTTTTTAATTATAGCCTTCCCTGCCTTTAGTTGATCCATGGTTTCAACCGAGCTAAGCATCAGCTTTACGCCAAGGTAAATGAGGTCGATGTCGGCCACCGAAATCACTATATCACCGGTAAGTATTACCCCTTTATTCAAAACTCTATCGAGTAATTCGAGGATTGTGATATCTTTTGACTTATCGATTACATTGTTGCTCATCCGCGTTTTTCTTTGATGTAAATAAAGCTAAATGGAGGCCAAGGCCCTGTAGTTTCAATCCCGAACCCGGAATCGTTATCCTTTTTGCTGAGGGTTTCGACTGTGCTCAGAAAATCGGCGACCTTAATTTTGTCGATTAAAAAAGCAGCATTTAGTATCATGGTATCCTGCCTCTCCTTAAAGTCGGGTGGAATAAGGTTGCTGAGATGGGTTGCTTCGCTGAAGGCAATGAATTCCTCATAGTATTTTTGCCCGTAGAGCTTGCAAAGCCGATCCAATTCATTTTCGATCAGTTCGGTTTTTTTCCTTCTAAGCAAAAAAGCTTTCCCAGGGCCACTTGCCATGATTTGTTTTTCGAGGACAGCGGCTTCTTCGCTCAATTCGTCTATTTTTTCGCTAAGTGCTTTGCGGTTGCAATAAATTTTAACTGCCCACTCTTGCTTGCCACTGATATGTTGGAAGTTTTCGGTAAGGGACTCGGAATAATCGGTCAAAAACTTGTTTAAGCTCTCTTCCGATTGAAATATAGTGCCAAAGTTAAAAGGAATAACTGCATCATGCTCCCCCATGAGCAAATTAATCACGGCTACATGTTCCCGTGCATTGGTTTCGAGCCATTCGATATTGTTTAGGTTCTGCTTTAAGTTCTCCTCTGAAAACTCGCTTCCGGAAACATACTTAACAATCGCATAAAAATCGCCGAAAGCAAGCGACTTTAGGCCATGAGGTTCGGAACTACCAGCCAATTCGGGGGCACAGTCCAGCAAGCAATAAACGTACACTAGATTTTGATTCATAACAAGGGCTGTAAAACTATGCTACTGATCGTCGCCATCCATGCCAGCAAAGGAGCTTAGCCGCTCAAAGGAAGTAATTTCGAGGTTGTCGTCAACTTTTACAGCATAAAACAGGCGTACTTGTTTTGGCGGGAGGTTCATGGATTTTAAGAAAGAATCGTCCTCGTACACCTCGGCAACGGCACTCCATATTTCTTTTGCTTTTTCAATTTTAATCACCGTAACATCATAGCAACTGATATTCTCTTTCAAGAAATCGACTACGGTCTTTTTAACCTGGATTATATTGCTCATTTTATTTATGGGTTAATGGATTAATGGGTAAATGTGGTAATTTGCTAATGCGTTAATTTGCTGATGCGTTAATGTGGTAATATTGATAATGAGGTAATGAGGAATGGCAAGGTTGTAGTTTATTACCAACAACCAGGAGCCAATAACCAATAACAAGCTATATACGCAACCGGTTTTCTATCACCTTACGAACCAGGACCTACTGTTTATTAGTAATTGGTTTTTTCATGTTGTGCCCACAGGAAGGACAAAATTTGTATTCGTACATAAACCGCCATCCATCGCCACATTCGGGGCTGGTAATGTTAAATGGCTGACCACAATCGATGCAGAATTTTTCGTTTCCACCGGTTGTTTTTCCACATTTTGGGCATTTGAAAGCACTCATTTATTCCTCCTTTTGCTAGTGGTTGATTTGTTGATAGGTTGATCGGGTAATTGGTTTATAGGTTGATTTGTTTATGGGTTGATGCGGTTATCGATATACAGAGAGTGAAGGCGAAGGTTTATGGGTTTATACAGTTTTTGCATTCAACTTTTCAACCTTGTCCATCCACCAATTAACCTTTTCATCAACCTTTTCCTTTCTGTTCCCTTATTGAAGCAAGCAAATTAAGCAGTTCATCTTCCCTTCTGTCGTATTCTTCTTCGTCAATTTCGTCCATTTCAAATTTAAGCTGGAGTGACATCAGCCTTTCTTTGATTGTACCTTCGTCGGAAGTTTCTTTTTCGATTACCTCATTGATTTTTTCGGCTAAAAAAAGGACTCCTTTTAAAGGTGCGAGCAGTATGTCGTCTAATAGAAACATGTTAAATCCCTTTCGTGTTAATCACCAGGTTCACAAAATTATATGGAGGCAGGGTGCCAACATATTTAAAGGTCATAAAGCGGCCAAATTTTTCGTCTAATTCGTTTACAGCTTTGTCGAAGGCGGGTTCAGCCGAATTCTTGATCAGGAACGCGGCATTAAGGATCATCATTTCGCCGTAGTTGTCGTTGATTTTTATATCATCGGTAAGCGGTGTCAAAACCTCGAGGATGATATTTTTATAATTTTCTGTTTCTTTTTTAAGTGCTTCAGCTACCATTTCTCCAATTTTCATGCGTTGGTAATGGGTCTTGTCGGCAGGCAAGTTAATCAGTTTATCGCGAAGGTTCTTGATGTTATCGTATTTTTCAACGATATCTTCATAGATGGGTATTTCCTGAGCTAATATTTTGAGGCCCAGTTCTTTTTTGCCATCCATCTTGATAAGCATTTCATCAAATTTTGCGAAATCCTTTTCAATTATCCTTAGTATCCCTTCATCGTCGTTGTGTTCCGAAATGGTCGAAAAGCGGACAGGCAGCACCGTAAAGTTCTTCATGATCTCCTCCAGCACTTTTTCGTGGGTAATCATATTAACCCTGCGCGCTTCGTATATAATTATGGGCGAATTACTTACAATAGCTGTTATGCCGTTGTAGCAGATTCCATAAACCCGGTCGGCGCGTTTGCCCATACCAATCGGGCCAAAATCTATAGGCTCCGAATGTCTTATAATACCGTAAATGTATTTTCCTTCTTTTGGTGTTTCAATTTCCTTTTCCATTGCTGTCCCTGATATATTTTGTTGCTTTTTAATTCATTAAAATCCCCGAACACTAATAACTACAGTTTTAATCTGCTTTAAACAATTAGATCTGTGCTATCTGTTTTCCATTTTACTTATTATAATTCCCATTTTTCGGGAAAAATTTTCAAGTCGATGAAATTAAAAATCGGCAAAGGGAACGTATAAACAAAGTCACACCTATCCTTGAACTTTATGCCTAGGTCGGCCATAATGTTATCGAATTCCACTTCTCTTCCGCTGTTCACCAAAAATGCTGTGTTCATAAACATGGCATCGCGGTTGATCCTGTTGTGTTTATATTCGAAAACCGATTTACGAAAAGCATCAACAACTTTGTCTGCTTCCATTTCTTTTTTTTCGAGCAAAGCTTGCTCAACAATATTGCCTGCTTCGGTTATCTTCCGATTTCTGGTTTCGCTATCGCCAAGTATCTCTATTTCGGCCCTGATTTTCTGAAGTTCGACATGCTCCTTGTCAATTTCTTTGTAAATGGTGCCCATGTTTTTCCAGGTACCCCTAACATTAAGTTCCACCTTGTTTTCGAACTGTGTGAGCAATTCCATAAACTCGCTGTAACGCCGGTTAAGCAGGTTCCGAATTTCGTCGGGAGTGGCAGCAATTGTACCAAACCTGATAGGAAGTATGCCACTAAATTCCTTCATGGCAGCTTCAATCACTTTTTGGTGAGCCAACATGTTTTCGGGGTTTACCACAAATTTGCTTAGTGGATGGTCGCTTACCACCATACATAAGCCATTGAAACCAATTGTAGATACTAGATCGCCACGACCACCAACGCCTATTGAGCCTAAATTGATGTCGTATTCCGATGCAATAATGCCATAAATGTATTTTCCGTCGCGCTGCATATTAATCTTTTAATTTAACCAAAATCAAATTTTTAGCCACATTTTCTTTTGTAAGTGATATTTTTTCATCTTTCGATGATTGTTTAGCTGCCGTGGTATAATCCAGCAGGATATGATAAGATTTATTTATCCTGTTGAAGCTTTCCTGGTTGCCATTGTGCTGGTTTGTGTCGGGGTGAAACAATTTTGCTTTCGTCAGATAAGCCTTTTTTATTTCTGTTTCAGAAGTTTCATCGTTCAGGTCAAGATCATTTTTTGCCTGTTCGACCAAAACCGGATCCAGCACTATAACTTCGAGGGTATAAAAACTGTAACAAGGCAATGGCCCAACTAACTTAAAACTAAGTGCATCTTCAAACTCTGCATCGAGCTTGTCGATTTTGGCTTCAAATTTATCCTTGTTGTTATTGTTGAGCAAAAATGCCGAATTGGTTATCATTTGGTCGTTCATAACCTCGTGTGTTTTTATATCGATACTTATTGACGACAAAGCATCTAATATCCGCAATTCGACTTGTTTGTTTTTTTTATCCAATTTTTCTTTTATCATCATGCCCACTTTCACTTGATCGAGCTGAGAAAGCGCATTTGCCTTATTTAGGATTTCCTCTCTCAATGCCACTATTTCGGGATGGGCGGCAACTTCTTGTATAACCCCACCAAAATTGGCCCATGTTACTGCAAGGTCAATTTCTGTAAGGAATTCAACTTTCTTTAACGTTTCGATAATTAAATCATGGCCGTTTGCAAGCAATTTAACCACTTCTTCCTTAGAGCTGACTATTGTGCCGAGCTTCATTGGGATAAACATATTGAACCCTTTATTTTGAAGACCTTCAATAGTTTCCTGATGATGCACAAGTAAATATCCCAGCGATTCCCTATCTAAGTAGTCGATATCCTCGTCGTCCCTATCGGAAACAACAGCCGAAATATTTTGCAATGGGATTGCATAAATACCGGAATCTTCGAACGTCCTGAACATATCCGGACTGTAAAAATTGGGCATTACCCCGTAGATGTATATTCTTTTTGATGGCATATGTGTAAAGTCTGTTTATGAGTTGAACAATAAAAAGTATCACATGGCTTTTTGGGACTACTTCTTCCCGGCATTTTGCTTCAATACCAATTGTATAGCTTCTTCGAAATGACTTTCCATGATTGAGATATCGCCTGTAATTTCTTTTTCATTCCCTCGGTTTTTATCAATCAGTTCGCGTATTGCAAGCATGGCAGCCTTACGGCAGATAAACTCAATATCGGATCCTGTGAGACCTTCTGTTTTTGCAGAAAGTTTACTTAGGTTTATTTTTTTGCCAAGAGGTTTTTTGCGGGTATGAATCCCAAATATTTTTTCCCTTGTTTTTATATCGGGTAAAGGTAGTTCAAATATAAGATCGAACCTGCCACTCCGCAACAAGGCTGGGTCAATTAAATCAATCCTGTTGGTCGCGGCTAAAACAATGACTCCCTTCAAATCTTCTATTCCATCCATTTCAGTCAAAAACTGACCTATAACCCTGTCGAGCACTCCGGAACTTGAGCCTTCATCACTGCGCCGGGGAGTAAGGCTATCAATTTCGTCGAGGAACAAAATGCAAGGCGATGCCTGCTTGGCCATACGGAAAAGTTCGCGCACACCTTTTTCGGATTCACCAATGTACTTGCTTAAAATCTGCGGGCCTTTTACAGAAATAAAATTTACACCACTTTCGCTTGCAAGAGCTTTAGCCAAATATGTTTTACCGGTACCGGGCTTTCCATGAAGGATAATTCCTTTCGGTGGTTTGGTATCTGCTTTTTTGAAAAGGTCGGCAAATTGCAGAGGCCATTCCACGGTTTCCTTCAAGGCTTCTTTAATTTCTTCAAGTCCACCAACATCATCCCATTTTACATCAGGAACCTCAACAAAAACTTCCCTTATTGCCGAAGGCTCAACTTCTTTCATGGCATCCATGAAATTATCCATCGAAACTTCGAGTGACATCAGAAGTTCGTAAGGAATTTCGGACATCTCAAAATCTATTTGAGGCAGTATTTTCCGCAAGGCAGTCATAGCCGCTTCACGGGCCAATGCTTCGAGGTCGGCACCTACAAAACCGTGGGTGATTTCGGCTAATTTTTCCATATCCACATCCAGCGACAAAGGAATCCCTCTTGTGTGGATGTGAAGTATTTCCAACCTTCCTTTTTTATCAGGGATTGAAATTGAAATTTCGCGGTCGAAACGGCCCGGCCTTCTTAATGCCGGATCAATGGAATTAGGAATGTTGGTGGCTCCAATAACAATTACTTTGCCCCTCGATTCCAATCCATCCATTAGTGATAGCAATTGGGCAACAACACGTTTTTCGACCTGTTTTTCGCCGCCCATATCTTCGCGTTTGGGCGCAATCGCATCTATTTCGTCAATAAAAATAATGGCAGGCGCATGTTGTTGGGCCTCTTCAAAAATTTTGCGGATCCGGCCTTCGCTTTCTCCGTAAAATTTCCCCATAATTTCGGGGCCGGAGATGTTAATAAAGTATGCATCCGTTTCGTGGGCTACTGCTCTAACAATAAGCGTTTTACCAGTTCCTGGAGGGCCATACAAAAACACACCTTTCGGCGGTTGCACACCAAGCCGCTCAAAGATTTCAGGATATTTCAGCGGAAGCTCAATCATTTCCCTGATGCGCTGCACCTGGTTGCCAAGCCCGCCAATATCTTCGTACGAAACCTTATGCTTGCGCTCGGCATCCTGCTTTGTGAGTTCCAGTTGGAAACTTGTATTGGGATTTATAAGTACAACGCCTTCAGGACTTGTTCCGGTAACCGTATAATCAACTGAACGTGAACCGAATAAATTGGCACGGACTTTATCCCCTTTTATAACTGACAGACCATTGATCAAGGAACCAATGTATTTGGCATCATCTGCCTTTAGCGAACCTGTTTTTGTTTCGGGTTTAAGTTTTATTTTTATCGCTTGGCGGCAAGTGGTTTTAATAACTTTTACTTTTTCGTCAATGCCGGCCTGCGCATTTTCGCGACTAATCCCATCAATCTGGATAATGCCTTTGTCCCGGTCTTCCGGATAGCAAGGCATTATTTTTACTGGGGTTGCACGCTTGCCTTCAATAACAATTACATCGCCGCTTTCCAAGTTTAGCAACTTCATATCTTTTGGGTCGATACGGGCAATGGCACGGCCAACATCTTTTACAAGAGCTTCTTTTACACGTAAGATAATTTCGTCTTTCATTTATATCGTTTTTTTTTTGAACGCTGACGACTCTGATCTTTTGGAATCAAAAATGATTTCAATCTGTGTCAATCATTATAATCTGTGTTATCAGCGTTCGTTCTTTTTTCTCAAATCAATCAGCGTTCTAGTTCATTTCAAAAAGAGCCATCTTCAACTTTTCCAAAGCTTCGTTTCCCTTGATTTCTTCAGCAAACACGGGGACTTCAACCCTGTTCAGGTTGTCGAATATATCACTAATTTGTTGAATGTACTTTACTTGACCGGCTTTTCGGCTTTTGCAAAAACTACAATCGTCGGATACCATTACATTGTTGACAATGATTTGGCGTGCATTTATCTGGGATTTGTGCAAATCGGCCAACAAGCGGACTGTTTCCATAATCGCCATTGCTTCGGGGATACAAACCGGAATGAATTCACATTTTGTTTCGTCCTTCAAAATGTTTTCTATTCTTTTAACCGTTCTTTTTAAGCTGAGCAAAAAAGCATCTACTTCATCCTGTTTGTACGAACCAGAAAAACTGGTTATCATATAACGGTATTTCCACCTCATTTTTGCGGCTACTTTAATCCATGCATCCAATAACTTGGGCGAAGAAATCAACCGCAGCGCATGACCGGTAGGGGCGGTGTCAACCACATATTTTTCGTATCCGCCTTCATCGATAAAATCGATTATGGTTTTAAAACTCATAATCTCATCAATACCTGGTATAGACAAGGTGAGCATATCGTCGATATCCTCATTATCAAAATTGGTGGATGTAACCAGGAGTTTTTTAAGCTCGCTGTGATGAACTGCTTTAAAAACGGAAAGTGCTTCATCGGCAACCACTTCAATAGCAGAAAGGTTGTCGGCACCAACTACCTTTACTACTTTAAAGCCAATTTCTTGTTCGAGGCAATCCGACACAGAATGTGCCGGATCAGTGGATATGAGCAGTGTTTTATAATTTTGCGATAATGCCAAGGCAGTTGCAATGGCACAACTGGTTTTTCCAACACCGCCTTTCCCACCAAAAATGACGAGTTTTAGGTCGGTGTTTTCTAAGCCTGTGAGTGCCATAACGCTTATTTATTTATCCTTATTTCAAGGATTCCATTTGTAAATTTATGTTTCAGGTTTTCGCTGATGGCTTTAATTGGAAGTAATAATTCCTTGCGGTACGACCGGCTTTTACTCACTGCCGAAATTTCGAGAATGTCTTCTTTAAGGTCGATTTTAAGGTCGCTTTCCTCAATTCCAGGCATTTCTGCAATAATTACCAATTCGTCGGTTTCGTCAAAAATGTCGGTAATCGGCTCTCTTTCTTCATTAACCTTAGGCCCTTCTGGCGTTTTTTTTATGTTGCCGAAAGTTTCTACTTTAGGAGACCCTCCGCCAGCAGTATTCACAGTGAAACCGTAAACGCCTTTCATGCCTTTTTTGATATGGTCTAACCTAAACTCGCCTTCCTTGCTCATTTTACCGTTTTCATCGAGCTTTCCGGCAAGGTCAACTAACTTTTCAATCCCTTTAAACAAACCGCCCAATCCAAAAAGATCAAAATCGGCTTCGCTCTTATTATCTTTGTTATTATCCTTTTCCATTGTGTTAAAAATATTTTTTCTGATTAATTTGCGCACTTAGTTTGTTTTGATGGATATAATTTATGATACAAATTGACATTTTCCACTTTAATGATACCTCGTGCAACAACTTCAATGTTTTGTATGCCCAGTAAATCTGATGATAGTAAACCGGTTTCAGTACAAAACAAACTTAGAAAAGCATTTACATCATTTTCGAATGCGGGGGCATAAATGGAAATAAAATCTAGGATGGTAGTGGTTGAATCTGTATATGCAGACCTCCCCGATATTTTTAAATCCAGATCGTACAACAAAGCAGCATAACCTTCCTCTAATGTTTTGTAGATAATAAAATCACCGGTTCTGTTACATCTTAAATTTCCAGGATTATTATGTTGATGAGATGATTTCTTATTTACATTATTCGAAAAATCAGGGCTTCTTAATTTATTGCATTTAGATTTCAATTCTTTATCAATGCTATTTGTTGCAGTTGTATGGGTTGTACCATTTCGTGCAAATAAAAAACATAGTATCAAGAATAATCTGATCATGTTTTTGCATTTTTTCAGTCATCATACTAAAAGCACGTTTGATCGGAATTATGATTAAGCAGGATTATTTTTAGCTTCAAGTTTTTCGAGCCTGGCCTCCAGGGTTTCCTGTTGCAGCATAAGCTCTTTTTCTCTGGCTTTGGTGGAGAGATAGGTGTCTTCCTGCCACCAGTTTATTCCCATTTCCATGGCTTTGTCAACCGAAGCTACAAGTAACCTGATTTTAATGGTGAGCAAATCAATATCTGCAATCTGAATTTTGATATCACCTGCAATTACGATCCCTTTATCGAGCACTCTTTCGAGTATATCGGCAAGGCCAGTTGCATTAATCGAATGGGTTGGTTCTGGCATGGTATTTTTTTTAATAGTCTATCGACATTGTTTTGAAATCTGATTTTACTTCTGCAGTTTTCTTTTTATCAGATTCCCGCAATTCAGGTGAGTGCATCTCGCCAGCTTTTTCATCATTATAATCCTGAATTTCTTTGAGGCGGCCTTGTACAAATTCGAGCCTGAGCAAAATCCTTATTTCTTCACTTTTAAGCCTGGTCCTCTCTTTTTCGAGCATATACAACTTGATAAAATCGGATTCCTCTTTATTTGGAATGCCAGATTTAACTACATTCTGCATCGATTTAATGCTAGTGAGTCCTTTTATTGCGCTTGAGATAGGCATGGTTTAATTTATTAATGGGTTAATGTGGTAATGGGTTGTTGTGGTAATGGGTCGATGCGGTGCTAATGGGCTTTGAAGAGGTGTGGGTGCGGTGAAAAAACCTGTAACGAGGCAAAACTAAAGGTTTTTATTTTGATAACCAAACTCTTTAACTTATCAACATTTCGGCTTGCTTCGGCGAAAGCTCAGCAACCATCGCTTAGTGTCCGCCTATTACCCAATCAATTCTTCAATCCTTCAACCTCTTCTTAAACAGCAAATTGTGCAATTAATTCATCAACAATTACCTTTACTTTTGACTGGTTTGTTTTTGATCCGATCCGGCTTGTTTCGGATGTGAGGATGTCCTGACAAATTTTCCGGAACATTTCTTTTGATTCAAAAGGGGTTGTGTTTAAGGTTGCCAATGTTTTGGCAATCATTATGGAACCGCGGATGGTAGGATCAAATTCGGTTTTTCCTGAGTCGCGCAAGCCCCGTACTATTTTTACTATTGTTTCGGTATCCTTCAGCGAAAGCTCTGATTTTGCCATAGTAATTTTCAACTCGGTTTCGTAGTCGAAATGATCAAGATCCATGGTTACCATGCGGTCGCGGAGAGCATCTTGTGTGCGGTTTACGCCTGCATATTCTTCGGGGTTTGAAGTAAAAATGGCGCGGAATTCAGGATGTACTTTCATGTAGTAATCTTCCTCTTTTGCTGCCGATGTACTCAGCATCCTTTCCTGTAGGATTGGCAATAATATATTGTTCGCCTCAGGGCGGGAACGCGTAAACTCATCGTAGATAAGCGTAAAGCCATTTTTTACGGCAATTGTCAAGCGGTTATTTACCCATTGCTTGCTCATATCCTCTTCGTATTTGTGTACCGAATGGATGAATTTATCGTCGAGCCTTTTGTATTTGTAACCTTGTTCGCTACCGATCAAGTCGGAAGTCTTATACTCAGCATCGCCATGAATAATGACCACCGGCCTACCGATTTTACTTGCCAAGTGCATAGCTACGGTTGTTTTTCCGGTTCCGGAAGGCCCCCTGAAATGCACAGGGAATCCAGCCTTTATGTAGGTGAGCCCACGGCTTGTAATGTCCTTGATATAATCGGTTTCAACAAAATTCGACATTGGCCTAAGCTCAAGTACGGTGTTCATTTCATTATTATTGCTCATATTTTTAACGGGTTAATGTGTTGATAGGTTGATATGGTTGTTGGGTTGATGTGCGTTATCGGATTGTTAATGGGTAAATGCGGTAAAGGGGCGAAGGATGAGGTGTTGATTTTGTGGTTTGTAAGAAAAAGAGAAAATGTATGTGTTTCACCCTTAACCCCTAACTGCTAAATGGATGGTTTGGCATTTGCGCTATTGTGGCTTCCCAAATTGTCCGCGCTTCATCTATTTCCTTTAGTATCTGTTCTTTTTCAAGAAAAAAAGCTGTCCTATTTGCAGTAAACTTATCCAAGGCTTCCTGTCTTTTTTGTAGGCTTATTTTGATTTTATCAGGAACAGTATTCATAACAGGTTGATGGGTTGATGGTTAATCGTAACAAGCAGAAATTAGTGCTATGTCTTTCACTTTTCACTTTTCGTTATTCACTTTTCACTCCTACTTAAAACCTACGCCATTGCAGCGTGTGCAAGGTAGGCCATCGGTCGATTTTCCTGTTCCTTTACATTGGGTACAGGGTAGGTTGCTTGTACTGTAATTGTTCCCTTTGCCGTTACATACAATACAAGCAACCCTAGCCCCAAGTGGATTTTTCCCTGTGCCTCCACAAAAAACACATTTCTTTGCTGGTGTTTCAATCTCAACCTGTCCTTTGCCATTGCAAACCAGGCAATCGGATATTG
>CAIRHD010000437.1 GCA_903878265.1 uncultured Bacteroidales bacterium
AAAGGCAAATCGCCCGATCAGGAAGTAACCGATGTTGATTTTGAAGAAGTTAAATAAACATTTTTAAGACTAAATAGAGGCTGTACCCATTATCGGTACAGCCTTTTTTTTATAGTTGATATTCGTTTAACAAAAAAATGAAAATTTATTAATTAACAATTTGAATTTCAAGCCAAAAAATATGCAATATTTGCAGTTTTCCAAAAAATAATAAATCATCAAATTACTAAATAAAAGTTCCATGAAAAAACAACTACTTCTTTTTGGTCTTCTACCGTTAATCTTCATATTTGGATTTACGCTTAGTGGAAAAGCACAACTACTTTTTGAAGAAAATTTCGCCTATCCTGCGGGCGATCTTCTAACAGCACATGGATGGGTTGCCCATTCTGGAACCACAAACTTTATCACAACAACAGCCACTTCCATTTCATATCCTGGCTATTTATCATCAGGAATTGGGAACGAAGTGTCGTTGATTGCTACTGGTGAAGATGTTAATAAAACATATACGCCTCAAACTACTGGTACTGTGTATGCATCTTTTATCGTCAACTTTACAACAGCTACTGCAACAGGCGATTATTTCTTTCATTTGGGACAGAATGTAATAAGCACCCTTTTTAAAGCGAGGGTTTTTATTAAAAATGACGGTGCTGGCAACTTGGCATTTGGGATAACACATACCGGAGGTGCATCCAATCCAACCGTTTATACATCTAATAGTTACGCTTTGAATACTACTTATTTGGTTGTTGTAAAATACACATTTGTAGGTGGCCCAGCTAATGATGTGGTGTCGTTGATAATTAATCCTGTAATTGGTGCGCCCGAACCTGCTGCCACGCTTACTGCTGTCGACCCAGTGCAATTGGATCCAACGGATATTGGTTCTGTTGCATTGAGGCAGGGAGGATCTTCAAGTGGCCCAACACTCAAATTAGATGGAATCAGGATTGGTTCAACATGGGCTGATGTTGCCGGCGGAACAGCAACAACAAGTTTAACCGTGGGTTCACCTGCAAATGGCGACCAGTGGCGTCAAGGCACAACCCACAACATTTCATGGTCGGCCAGCTCCACCAATGCTAATGTAAAAATAGAATATACCGATAACGCATCTGCTGGCACACCAACATGGACAACTTTGAACGCCAGCGTTGCTGCAAGTGCGGGATCATGGGCTTGGAGCATACCAGCAAATCAAGCATTAAGTGCAGATTGTAAAATCAAGGTTACCGATATTCCACAAACAGCTACTGGCAGCAGCGGCACTTTCAGTATTGTTGCAGCTCCTGCACAGATTGCTACCCTCGCCGCTTTGAGGGCAGTTGCTCCGGGAACTTTATATACCTATACAGGACAAGGTGTCCTTACATTTAAGCAAACTTTCAGGAAGCAGAAATATATCCAAGATGCAACCGCTGCAATTCTGATAGATGATAATTCAGGGAAAATTACAACCACTTATAATGTTGGCGATGCAATAACTAATATCACAGGAACTGTTGCTGTGTTTAACGGGATGACTCAATTTACTCCTGAATCGGATCCAGGACCGGCAGCATCCTCCGGAAATGGTATTAATCCTGAAGTAGTTACATTGGTTCAACTGAATGCTAATTGGGAAAACTACGAAGCGGAGCTTATCAAAGTTCCTAACATTAATTTTACCAGCCCAACAGGTAATTTCATAAACGGTACTATTTATCCTGTTACTGACAATATTGGAGGTAGTGCAAATTTCCGCACAACTTTTTACGATGTTGATTATATCAACACACCAGTTCCCACTGTAAGGGAAGATATTGTGGTAATACCAAACTCAAGGATTGATGGCGATCATATTACCGCCAGGAATTTAGCTGACTTTATGTACAACACCAGCAATGACATCTTAATAACCGAGATAATGTACAACCCAATCGATGGGGGTAACGATACAATTGAATATATTGAACTCTACAATAAAGGAGCGGTAAGCGTAAATATAAAAGATTGGTATTTTTCGAAAGGGGTAAATTATGTTTTTCCTGATGTTTCGATGCTGCCTAATTCATACTATGTAATTGCCCGTGACGCAGTTTCCATGCAACATACTTTTGGGATTACATGCGCTCAATGGACAGATGGATTTCTGGATGATGCTGGTGAACCTATCGTTTTGAAGGATGCACTCGGACAGGTTAAAGATAGTGTTTACTACCTGCCAACTGCACCATGGCCTACAACACCGAATAATGGAGGACCATCTCTTACATTTTGCAACACAACATTAGACAATTCGGTTGGTGAAAACTGGTCAGCATCGGCAAACCAAGTAGCTGTAAACGGCTTAGGGCAACCAATCTTTGCTTCGCCAGGCAGTATGTGCAGCAGTGGGGCAAATTTAGCTATTACCGAAATAATGTACAATCCACCAGAAACAGGTACCGACAGTTTGGAATTTATTGAACTATTCAACAACGGGACAGCCATCAACCTGCAAGGATTCAAAATTTCGGATGCATTTACTTTCACATTCCCATCATATACTTTAGGTGCTGGTCAATATATGCTACTTGCCTTAAATTCGAATGCTATACTGAATACATTTGGAAAAGCTTCATTGCAATGGACATCAGGTGCTTTAGGCAATTCTGGCGAGACAATCACCCTGAACGATCCTTACGGCAATATGGCCGATCAGGTTACATACAGCAACGCAGCACCATGGCCAATACTACCAAACGGACAAGGGCCTTCCTTAACTTTATGCGATCCTACCTCAAACAATTCGCTTCCTGGTTTTTGGACTGCTTCTACCGAATATACCGGAATGAATGCTGCCGGAGATAGTATTTTTGCCACACCGCTATCTGGTTGTTTTAACCCACCAACTGTTGCCGACTTTGATGCAGATCCTACCACCTTTAATGCCGGTTTCAGTACCCAATTCCACGATTTGTCGTCGAACACACCTACAGCTTGGGAGTGGACATTCCCAGGTGGAACCCCAGCATCATCAACCCAGCAGAACCCGCTTGTGCTTTACAGTGCGATAGGTGTGTATTCAGTTACCTTAAAAGCTACTAATGCTTATGGAAACAGCACAGTTACCAAAACTGATTATATTCATGTTGGCAACGTAGGCATAACAACTTTACCATCCACAGTTTCTGTTTATCCAAACCCAACAAACGGGAAGTTGTTTATAACCAATCCAACAAAGGTTGATCAGGAAATTACACTTTTCTCGGCCTTAGGCAAACAAATTGTGTCCACCATTTCCTCTGATGATTTGATTTCATTCGATATTAGTGGGCAAGCCAAAGGATTGTATTTTGTTAAAATAACCAATAAGGATAATCAGGATACCAAAGCAATTAAAGTTGTTCTGAAATAAGTTCATCAAATAACTTGGAAGAACCGGGATTGTGTGCAGTAGATTGAAAAATCTCCCACAATCTCGGTTCTTCTTTATTTTTATGCTTACCTTTGCAACCTGAAAAACTTCTAAAAATCAATAATCAAATTAATTAACCAATTATGAAAAAACGTTTACTTTTAAACAGAATGATCATGGTTATCCTCTTCGCAGGATTAAGTTTAACCGGATGGTCGCAATTACTTTACGAAGGTTTTGAATACGCTACACCTGCCTATATTGGTGGCAATGGAGATCCAGGATCAACTTCAAACAACTGGACTACACATAGTGTTACAGCAGGGCAGACTACCACAATTGACGTACAGGACGGTAGCTTGTCGTATACGGGCTTGAAAAACTCCCTTGGTAATAAAGTGTATTTGTTCAGCGGTGGATCCGTTACAACTAGGGATGTAAACAGAGGTTTTACTTCTACAGCTATGGTAATGTACTACTCAGCACTAATTAACATTATTGACAACACTCAACTTACAGCGTTAGATAACTATTTTATGCATTTTGGGGCAGCTCAAGGTGCTGTAAACACCACTTTTGGCGGCAGGTTAGGTGCTAAAATAGCAACCGCAAACACAAATTTCAGGTTTATTATTGTTAACAATTCAGGTGGCACACCAGTTTATACCGATAATGGTTCAGATTTGAATTTTGGCACAACTTACCTTGTTGTGGTAAAATACGACATCAGTGCAGCCTTAACCGTTGCAACCATGTGGGTAAACCCAACATCATTGGGCGGT
>CAIRHD010000438.1 GCA_903878265.1 uncultured Bacteroidales bacterium
ATCGTCTTCCCGCTCTTTTTCCACTCATCAACCCTGGCAAACATTGCCGCATGCTTTTCACCGTTTATCATATACCGATTTTTGCGCCAAAGGTAGGCAGTAAGGGCTGGCGATAAAATATGGGGTTAGTGGGGTGGATACTATTATCCGAGGGCATACAAAGGTTAGCTACGATAATTTGTGGACGGCTTTTATACCACGGATGATAAGCCGAATGGGACGGTGTGGGACTTTTATAGTGATGTGCCGGATGGTTCGTTGAATGGGAATCCGCCTTATGTGTTTACTTTTGGAACCAATCAATGTGCTACTACTCCTGGTTATGAAGGGGCTTGCTACAATAGGGAACATTCGTTTCCGAAGAGTTGGATGGGGCTGTTGAAGGTGATACGATGTACACGGATTTGTTTCACCTTTGCCCGAAGGATAGTTATGTGAATACCAGAATAAATAGTTACCCGTATGGCGTGGTGGGTGTTCCGACTTGGGTTTCGCAGAATGGGAGTAAATTGGGGCCTTGCATTGCTGCTGGTTATACCGATGTTGTATTTGAACCTCGGGATGAGTTTAAGGGGGATTTGGCACGGAATTATTTTTTTATGGCTACTAGGTACGAAAATAGGATTGCATCGTGGGTGGAATTGCTTGACCCTTATGTGGATGCTGTTATGAATGGGACGTCGTACCCTTGTTTTGAGACTTGGTTTAAAACATTGTTGCTGGCTTGGAATGCTGCGGATCCGGTTAGCCAAAAGGAAATTGATAGAAACAATACCATATATAACACTTTACAACATAATAGGAATCCTTTTATTGACCATTCTGAATATGCTGAAATGATTTGGGGGAATAGTATTGGCATTATGCCTGAACCAACAAATCATCCAGCGGTATTTAGTGCTCATAATAATAAGCTGCAATGGACTGATGCGACCGGAGAGGTTTTGCCTGATGGGTACCTGATCCGTGCAAGCACTGTTGGGTTTGCGGATATACAGATTCCGGTGGATGAGGTGCCTGTGCCTACAGAACCAATGGATAAAAATGTGCTTTATGGGGTGCAGGAGGTTTTGTTTAAAAATTTAATACCTAACACTTTTTACTATTTTAAGATGTTTCCTTTTAGTGGTACTGGAGCGAGTATTAATTATAAGGTTGATGGATGGGTGCCAGCGTTGGAGAAAAAGACTTCGCCGTAACGGTTTCGGGCTTTGCGTTGGTGGGCTTTTGAAACCGAAAACTGTCTGCCAGCACCAAAGTTTATCAATTGCTAAAATGTTGCTGTTCCTACTGTCTGCCCACTAACTCAAAACCCATGTTAGCGGCTAGGGCTTCATCAGTCGAATAATGAACATTTCTTAAATCTAATATGTCACTCCTGGTGTTTTTTGCAAATAGGTTGCATCACTTAACTGACATAAAATGAAATGAGCTACATCTGCCCTTGATATCATTTTCGTAAGAATATAATTTCCAACATTAGCACCGTGTTTGTAGCTGCCACGTTTTCTTCCATTTGTAAGCTGGCCTGGGCGGACTATCGTCCAATTTAACTTGCTGCCACGAATTATTTTTTCCTGTTTCGCCTTATCCCGGAAGTAGAAAAAGATGATAAAAGGAATTACAAAAAGTGTGTAATACAAACCAAGCTTAAATCTACTATCATTTATTCCAAGAGAAGTAACACAGATGAACCGATTCACTTTGTGCTTTTCCATCGCATCAATAATGTTTTTAGTCCCTTCCGAAAGTATGTTTGTCTTAATGAAGAATCTTTTGTGTCCAAGTGTTGATAATACAGCATCCTGTCCTGCCACAACTTGTTGAACTTTGTTAAATTCAAGAACGTTACCTTTTATAACACTAAGGTTCTTATGTGTAGTGTTAATTTTTTCAGGATTACGTACTAGCGCAGTCAGAATATGTCCTTGTTCCAAAGCTTGCTTAATAAGCTCCTTTCCTGTTCCGCCCGTTCCACCAATAATTAGTAGTTTCATATTATGTCAATTGTTTACAAATGATTAAGACTTACAGCTTTGCCGCTAACGGCTGACGCTATGGCAAGTGCGGGATTAAATTGTTGCTCAAAGTCTGCCAGCACAAATGTATGTAAAGATTGCAACTGTTTCAACGAACACGCAAAACCGCTTTTGCTTTATTCCATAACGCTTTCTTTTTACCACACGAAAGGATTCGTGCGGTATCGGGGCAGTAGTGGTATTTAGTTCAACTTGGACTTCATGCTGGGCACTTCGTGCCACATGAAGTCCTATTTATTATGTGCTGTGTGCCCTTATATTATTCTGCAAATTTCAAACAAATTTGTCTACGAAAATATTTTTAAAATTGTGATTTTCTAGTACGACTTTTTTATCTTACAAGCAAAAATAAAATTGATAAGCGATTTAGTTTTTTCCAGTCGTCCACAGTCTGAAAAGATTTTCTTGTTCAACTGTCTTGTCTTTGGAAATTTCAAATACATTTTTTAAAGTGCCATTTTTAAATTTTGCAGGAAAAGAAAGTACTACTTCTTTCTCTTTTCTAATCACCTTTAACTTTACAATGTCCCCTTCAGCTACATAATCACCGTTTTCTTTCTGAAAACACTTTAAAACTTCATCCCGATCCACTTTGTCTCCAATTATAAAACCTGCAAGATTATTTTTTTCTGCCTTTTTAATAGCTATTCGATTATTTATTACAATACCTGTGTTTGCTATTACTCCATTTTCCTTTGAAAGAAGATCACTTGGTACAATCCCTTTTTTTTCTTTTTGGTAATTGATTCCTATTGTTTTAAAACCGCCTTCAATATCCAGAGGTGTTTTGCCAACAACATAATTATCAAAAAATAACTGCAAGTTTGGGTGAACAAGTTTTACAAACATTGGGATTATTTCATCTTCTTCAAATGACTTGTTTTTTCCATATAACGATGTCAATTCAAAAACAACACTCTTTAAGTTTTTTTCTCCATTAGTCAGTTTCATGATTTCAAAATCAAGCAACATCGCCATTATTGCCCCACGTTCATACACCTGATCATACAAATCCAGATAAGGTTTAGTAAATACATTTTCACTCATTACAGTGAAAGGAATTGAATCAGGATATGAATAAGAACTCACAATTTTATTCTTTAACTGATGGTTAATTGTATTTTCAATAGTTTCAAGTTTTCCTTGCATAGCTATTATAGTTGAGAAATATTCGGTAACACCCTCATAAAGCCATAAATGTTTTGACATTTTTGGATTTACATAATTAAAGTTACCAATAAGCTCACTATGTAAACTTAATGGAGTATAAATATGCATGAATTCATGGATAGCGGTTTCTGATACCATTCCACTATATGAGTTTTGACCAAAGTCAGGAAGATAATACGAAGAAGAAGTGCCATGTTCCAATGCTCCAAATCCTTGATTACCTAATTTTCTCATTATTTTTGGATATTGATATAAACGAATATTACCACTCAATAGAATTTTCCCTACATCTCTTAAATCAACAATGTAATTTAAAAAATTGTAATTTGAAATTGGTAGAGTACCTCCAACAAAGGCTTCAATGGCCTGCATACTTGAGTCTAGTTTTGATGTAATGTAAAATCCAGCCGAGTCGTTTCCATTATAATATGAAGCTACCGTAATATCGGCGTTTGCCACTTTTATTATCTTATCTTTTTGTGAAGTAAATAATATTGGATTATCAATCAATATGTGGTAATTTTCAGCCACAAAGATTTGTGCATTATTCTTTTTACTAGTACACGAAAGCGATGTAAACCCATTTAAGTCAGAGGGTTTAGTGAATTCTATTGTAAACGGGAAAAGTAACATATTGTCAAAAAAGCCAAATAAACCACCGTTATTAATGTAAAAGTATTTACCCTTTTCAAAGCCCGTACCAGCTGGTTCAAAAATCTTATGTTTTTTTTCTTTTGAGTCCCATGAATCTCTTACTTGGTAGGTAATAGTTTTTATGTTTGTGGCAGGAAATATTTTGAATGTATTCGCTCCTATTTTTTTAGTTTCCAGTTGTTTTTGATTCTCATCAAATGCTTTAAAATCTGAAATGTATGTTCCGTAGTTAAGTATGGCATACGTTCCAGGAACTGTCATAGGGAAGTTGAAGTATGCTGTATCTTTATCCAATCTCGGACAACTAAGTTCAACAGCAACTCGATCCTTTTTGCATTCAGTCAGATTAACTTTGTAGCTGTATTGCTGTGCATACTGAAAAAGTGGAGTAACTAAAAAAAGTAATATTGGTAATTTCTTCATGATTTATTTTTTATTGTAAGCAGTGGTAAGACGTACTTGTGTTGTTAAAAGTTACACAACATTTTTTCAGAAACATTTTTCTTCTTCAAGGTCTTGGTCATAAAAGTGGTAAAAGTTATTGTCATTAAATTTTTAGTGTAAGAGTTGTCTTTTTAGCATAGCACATAACGTTTTGCAGATTTGCAATGGGCGGGCTTTTCAGCACAAATGTTCATTCAAAGAACGGCACTTTCGGCTACCAAAAAACTGTCTGCGGAGCACGAAACCCCGCCTATTGCAAATCTGCTGTTATGGGCTGGTTTTATAATGCAAAGGCTATGATTCCTTTTTTTTGCCCGGAATAAAATAAATAAACCACAAAAACCATAAAAACCATAATGCTTGTATCCAGTCACCATTAGTAATTGCGGGGATTCCCATAAACCCTAAAAA
>CAIRHD010000439.1 GCA_903878265.1 uncultured Bacteroidales bacterium
ACGTCACAAATTCCATTTCCGAGATGGCAATAGATAGAAAATTGCCAACGGAATCCTCCAAGCAAATTCTATAGTAAATCTTTGTTTGATAAGTGATTAGATTGTATTGAGTAGATTATTCACCTTCCAATAGAATTTTTGATGAGAAGCATTTAAGATGCTTTTCTCCACCTGACCCTTAGACCATCTAAACTCATAATCAGTTCGTTCTTATTAAAGCCGTTGTAGTGCCAAATAAAAACTTTGTAATATGTACGATTGGAAGTAATTTTGCGTTATAAACTTGGCCTTCGAGAGGGCCATTTTTATTAAGCGGAAATATGTACCTCTTTAGGTTGAAACCATTTGTTTTGCTGTTAGTTATGCTTGTTGCACTTAGTGTACCGGCAAAAGCGCAGCATAAACTTTGGGGTTCAAACCTACTGCTCGAGGGTCGTATAAACTATGGTTATATGATAAACCACCACCTCGAAATGAAAATTTTCAACGCACATTTCCCTTCTTTCGAGATAAACCTAGGTAAAGAAACGTATGGCCGCGAACGCTGGCAGACAATGTATGATTACCCTTTTATTGGTGTAAGTTACTGGTATTCGCAACTTGGTGGTTCCGAATTGGTTGGAAGTGCCCACGCGGTTTTTCCTTATGTAAATTATCCTATTATCCGTAATCGGAAAAATGAGCTTAACTTCAGGGTTGGGCTTGGACTGGCTTATTTAACAAAGTGTTTCGACAGGTTAGATAACTATAAATACATTGCGATTGGCTCGCATGTTAACGCTGCCATTAACCTTATGGCCGAATACCGCTGGCGATTTAGCCCAAAGATGAATTTTGCGGTTGGCCTGGCACTGATGCACTTTTCCAACGGCTCGACAAAAACACCGAATTATGGCATCAACACACCCGCCATCAACTTGGCCTTCGCGTATCGTTTGAGCAAAGAAAACACTTACCTTAGCAAAAAAATAATGCCTAGGCTTTCCCTTTTCGAATTCCCAGGCACCAAATCCATCGACCTTTCAATTGGTGCAACAGCGGCTTATAAGGATATGGGAAGCGAATATGGGCGTACTTTTATGATTTACAATATGTTTGGTTCTGTAATGAAACAGTTTTCGTTTAAAAGCAGCGTAGGCTTGGGCTTTGATGCAACTTACGACGAATCTGATTTCTATTTAGCCAAGCTTAATAAGGTTGAATACCAAAATAGCCGTCAATTAAGAAGATTTGGGGTTGGGCCTGTTTATCAGTTGAATATGTCGAAACTTTCGTACAACTTTGCACTCGGATTATACATTAAGGGCAAAATGGTTCCATCGGGTGTATATTTTAAATTTGGTCTGCAATACATGATCACTGAAAAGCTTTTCGCAAACCTTACCTTACGGACTCATTACGGGCAAGCCGACTTTGTAGGGATTGGTTTAGGATTTAAACTTCCATGGGTATATAAAGGACGACAATGAAAAAAATAATATTTATCCTTTCCGAAATGGCAAAAACAAAGCAAACAGGATTTGCATTCATCCTGTTTTTTAGCTTCATATTATTGTTGGGTTCCTGTAAGAAAGAGCAGATTTTTGGTTTTACCAAAAGTACCGGAAAAATTGTAACTATTTCGAGACCAATTGATAACAATTTTACGAAAATATTTCTGAACGATGATGTTAACCTTATAATAACTCAAAGCAACACATATAGCATCAAGCTCGAAGGCGGCGAAAACCTGTTACCTGGAATTGTTACTTCGATAAGCGACAGCCTTTTGACGATTAAAAATATAAATACTTTTAACTGGATGCGTTCTTACGATAAGGAAATAACAGCTTATGTTACCCTTCCGCATATTTTCGAAATAGATTACTTAGCCACCAGTAGGGTTACAAATACTGACACCATTCGTGAAGATTCATTAACTGTTAAAGCTTCAGGAGGCTCTGGCTATATCGACCTGACCATTAGAACAGGAACCTCCAAACTCAGCATAATAAGTGGTTCGGTAGATATGAAATTACAGGGAACTACCGGTGTTAACTTTATCTACTCAGGCGGATATGGCCCATTTCGCTGCACCGACCTAAAGTCTGGATTTCTGTTTATGCGCAATGCCAGCACCAATGATTGTTATGTGAACGTGAATAAGCATTTTGAGTACGAAATTACAAGCCTTGGAAATATCTATTACAGTGGCAACCCTCCCCAAATTTCAGGCACCGTAACCGGCGTTGGAAATCTTATTAAATACGATTGAAATGCTTATCCTGACACTAAATCCATCGACTTGCCAAGTATGCTAAACCTTAAAACCTTTACTTCCAGACCAATTTCCTGGTTGGCTCTAACACCTTGGCTTATAGTGCTAGTGGTTTTGTGGACGACCATTAACAACACTTTTAAAAAGGATTATAAAACTGGCATTATCGAATCGGATGCTAAAGGATATTACGCTTACTTGCCTGCCATTTTTATTTACCATGACCTGAATTTCAGGTTTTTTTACCAAATTGAGCGCGTTGAATACTATAATCCAACGCTATATTACCAATTCCTCAGGGTCGAGAACAATAAAACTATAAATAAGTATTATGCTGGAACGGCTCTCTGTTTGATTCCTTTTTTTCTGGCCGGGCATGTGCTAACATTGCTAAAAGGATTTCCAGCAGATGGTTACAGTTATTATTATACCATGATGACCCATTTGGGGGCATTGTTTTACCTTATGTTCGCCATGCTTGGTTTGCGAAAATTGTTACGAAGTTATGATATAGGCGAAAAGGAAATCGCCATCATACTTTTAGCTATTGTTTTTGGCACAAACCTGTTTTATTATGTAGTAACTGAGTTTGCCATGTCGCATGTATATTCGTTTGCGGCTATTGTTTGGTTTTGTTATGCAATGAGAAAATATCTAACTAATTACAATGGCAAATATTTGGTTTGCAGCGCATTTCTATTAGGAATCATAGCTTTGATCCGGCCTGTAAATTTACTTGTTGTATTAGCAATTCCATTTTTGGCTGGCAACCCAAATCAGTTGCTTGATGGCTTAAAAAGTCTGTTTAATAAACCATGGATTGTACTGTTATGCATTTTCAGTTTTATCTTTTCAGTTTCGATTCAATTTATAATTTACAAACTATCGACTGGCAATTTCTTTGTATATTCTTACCAACAGGAAGGCTTCAATTTTTTAAATCCGCAGATTTCTAATTTCCTTTTTAGTTACCGAAAAGGCATGTTTGTTTATACCCCAATGTTATTTTTAAGCCTGATAGGCTTCGTTTTTCTATTCCGCTCAAGCCGTTTTCAGTTTTATACTTTGATAAGTTTCTTATTCATAATTGTTTATGTATTTTCGTCCTGGCACATGTGGTTTTATGGCGGCAGTTTTTCGCAACGCCCAATGATCGAATTTTATGCCTTTTTTTCAATCCCACTTGGAATTGCATTGCAAAAGTTAAGAACCAGCAAAATGCGAAAAGTATTTCTCAGTATTTTGTTGCTGCTAATCATTGTTTGCCAGATACAAACCTATCAATACCGACGTGCTCAAATTCATTGGTCTGATATGAACGAGGAAAAATACTGGGACGCGTTTTTGAGGGTGGATAGGTTTTAGGAAGCAGTTGGGGATTGGGGATTAGGTTTTGGGGATTCCCATATTCGACTCTTCTCCTTTGACCTTTTCCCTCTGACCTTTTCCTTTTGACTTTTTCCCTTTGACCTTCCCTATAAACGCCAAAGCCCCACCGAAGCAGGGCTTTGAACAAAAATATAATCGGGGCAAACATTATTTTAGTACATTCCACCCATTCCGCCCATGCCTGGATTTGGCATTGCAGGTTCCTTATCGTCTTTGCTTTCGAAAATAACACACTCTGTGGTAAGTAACATTCCAGCAATGGAAGCTGCATTTTCCAAGGCAACGCGAGCAACTTTTGTAGGATCGATTACACCTGAAGAATAGAGGTTCTCATAAACTTCGGTACGTGCATTGAAACCAAAATCATCCTTGCCATCTTTCACTTTCTGAACAATGATAGAGCCTTCAAGACCAGCATTTGCTACAATCTGACGGAGTGGTTCTTCAAGAGCGCGTTTCACGATTTTGATACCAAGTTCTTCGTCTTGATTGTCGGTTATTACATTCTCCAATACTGATATTGCACGGATATAAGCAACACCGCCACCAGGAATTGTACCTTCTTCAATTGCAGCGCGGGTAGCATGTAAAGCATCATCGAAACGGTCTTTTTTCTCTTTCATTTCAATTTCGCTGGCTGCACCTACATAGATAACTGCAACACCACCACTTAATTTTGCAAGGCGCTCTTGAAGTTTTTCACGATCGTAATCGGAAGTGGTAGTTTCAATTTGAGCTTTTATCTGGCTAACGCGGGCAACTATACCTTCTTTGGTGCCTTTTCCGCTAACAATGGTAGTGTTATCTTTGTCAACGTTTATTTTTTCGGCTTGACCTAAATAACTCAGGTCAGCATCTTCCAAACGGTAACCTTGTTCTTCCGAAATAACGGTTCCTCCTGTAAGTATTGCGATATCTTGTAACATTTCCTTGCGGCGATCGCCAAAACCTGGAGCTTTAACGGCTGCAATTTTGAGTGAGCCACGGATTTTGTTTACAACCAAAGTTGCAAGTGCTTCCCCATCAACATCTTCGGCAATTATAAGCAAAGGACGGCCTGTTTGAACCACTTTTTCCAGTACTGGAAGCAAATCCTTCATGCTGCTCACTTTTTTATCGTGGATCAGGATGAATGGGTTTTCGTAAACAACTTCCATTTTTTCGGCGTCTGTTACAAAATATGGCGAAATATATCCGCGGTCGAATTGCATACCTTCAACAACCTTAACAGTTGTTTCTATGCCTTTAGCTTCTTCAATGGTGATTACGCCTTCTTTGGAAACGGCTTTCATGGCTTCAGCCAAAAGTTTGCCAATAGTTTGATCGTTGTTAGCCGAAACTGTAGCAACTTGCTGGATTTTCTCGATGCTATCGCCAACTTCTTTGGATTGTTTTTTCAAATCAGCAACCACAAGGGCAACTGCTTTCTCGATACCACGTTTTAAATCCATTGGATTTGCACCGGCGGTAACATTTTTCAATCCTGTTGTGATAATAGACTGAGCCAAAACGGTAGCTGTAGTTGTGCCATCACCTGCAACATCTGCGGTTTTCGAAGCAACTTCTTTTACCATTTGTGCGCCCATGTTTTCAACGGCATCTTTCATCTCAACTTCTTTGGCAACAGTAACACCGTCCTTGGTGATCTGAGGTGCGCCATAAGTTTTTTCGATAATAACATTGCGGCCTTTAGGGCCTAAAGTTACTTTTACAGCATTTGCCAAGGCATCAACGCCTTTTTTCATGCGGTCGCGAGCTTCGCTTTCAAAAATTATTTCTTTCCCTTTCATGTATGAAGTTTTTTTAGGTTAAAATTAAATTACAGCCAAAATATCGCTTTCGCGCATAATCAGATAATCCTTACCATCGAAATTGATTTCGGTTCCGGAGTATTTGCCATACAATACCTGATCGCCAACTTTTACTGTGAGAGGCTCATCTTTTTTACCATTTCCTATGGCAACTACGATGCCTTTTTGTGGTTTTTCTTTAGCGGTGTCGGGGATAATAATACCACCTGCTGTTTTTTGTTCGGCTGCTGCCGGCTCAACCAGTACTCGGTCGGCCAAAGGTTTTACATTTACCTGTGCCATGTTTGTATTTGATTTTTATGTTAAGTGATTAATTAATTTCTACAATGCCGTCATTGTCATATTTCATGCCAAACTGAAAATAGCGAAGTATAAGCCATCCTATACTATAGTCTTAATATATTAATAATGAATCGTTTAAAAATTATATCCAATTTTAGAGAAGCAAATTTGAGCAGGTTGATACCTGACAAAAAAAAAGAATGTCAGAATGTGTGCGACATTCTGACATTCATAATGTTTTTTCGATGAGGATCTATTTGCCGTCTTTAGGTGCAGATTGAAAATCCTGAACAGGTTGTGCATTTTCATCAATATTCTGACGAAGTTCGGTATCACCAGATCCTTTTGTTCCACCACCACGTGGGATAACAACTATGGAGAGAAGGCAAAGAACCAATAAGGCAACAGCCAATCCCCAAGTAAATTTTTCAAGAAAATCGGCAGTCTTCCGAACGCCCATATACTGATTTGAAGATGAGAAGTTTGAAGCCAAACCACCACCCTTTGAATTTTGAACTAAAACGACCAAGATCATCAACACACAAGCAATGAGGATCAAAACCGATACAAAAATAAAAGCATTCATAGTCTCTTGTTTTTTATGTATTTATAAATGTGTTACTTACGCTTATTCTCTATTTCTTTAATTCGGGCTGCAAAGTAACTACTTTTTTCGGGAATACGCAACACCAGTTTTTCATAAATTTTTATTGCCATTGTATTAAGACCTTGATTTTCGTAAATCACGGCCAAAGTCTCGCTTACCAAATCATCGGGAAGGCTCGCGCTTTGCCGTGCATTATCTTCGGGGTTGAAGAACTCGCGCTTCGGGGTACTGATACGTGGATCTTCACGTATAAACCTATCAACCAAATCATTGTGTGTTGAAAGCTTTTCCTTTTTTACAAATTGGTTGCCAATTTCCAACTCTGGTTCATTAAGGTTTTCAAGCTCAGGCTCAAAAATTTCCACCTCGCTCAAACGCAGAAAAATGTTATCAATCAGTCTGTTTCCTAATGTTGGAAGGGGGTTATTTTTAAATATTTCGTTACGGATTTCTTCAATTAATTCTGTATCTGTTGCAATTCCGCCTTCGTGCTCGTTTGGTTTATTCGTTTTTTCCTCGAAATCAACTTTAATTACCTCAAGGGCATAAATTTCGAATTCACTTTCAAATGCTTGGTTGCTTTCGATAATGTTTTCAGATGCTTGTTTTACATCCATTTCATCCTCGACCGAATTTTCAATTGGTAGTGGGGTATCCAAATAAGTCGGCAATTCGGGAAGTTCGGCAAGTTGATCCTGTTTTGTTTTGTCTTCAGGCTTTTCCGCTGCTCCAATGATTCCCCCTTCAACCAGAGCTTTCAATTTGCCTCTATCACCGGCATAAGCTGCTGCCAAATAAAGCGATGGCAAGTAATTTTCATGACCAATATTATATAAGTTCCTGGCAAGCATCATGCAGGCAACCTGAAAATATGGATATTCAGAAACCAGCATCGACAGCTCATCTAATGTGCTGTTATCCAAAAGCGATGGACTTTTTAAATACCGGTAAAAAGTTTCAGGAGACATTAGAGTGATTCGGTGGTTTATTCGGTGGTTTATTCGGTTGTCATTCGGTTGTCATTCGGTTGTCATTCGGTTGTCATTCGGTGGTCATTCGGTGGTTGATTCAGTGGTCATTCGGTTATCATTCAGTGGTTTATACGGTGGTTGATTCAGTGGTCATTCGGTTATCATTCAGTGGTTTGTTCGGTGGTTGATTCAGTTGTCATTCGGTTGTCATTCAGTGGTTTATTCGATTGTCATTCGGTTGTCATTCTGTTGTTTATTCGGTGGTTATTCGCTTGTCATCCTGTTGTTGTGCCGCGATTGTTGATACTAAATAAAAATTCTACTTTTTGCCATTAGTTTCATTTTCAAATCCTCTCATTTTCAAATTTTCGCATTTTCAAATTTTCGCATTGCCACATTGCCACATTACCGCATTGCCGCATTGCCACATTACCGCATTATCACATTAACTTTACCAATTCACAACCGATTTATTAAAAATATCCTGTGCCAATTCTTCGTTAATCAGATCAATCAATGTTTCTTCTACATCTGCCAACCTTTTTTGGGCATCATAATCGTAAAAACGCGAAAAACTGGTTTCAAAATCTTGTTTTGAATCCTGCGTGTTTGTAAACCTGATATTCACCGTAATTTTCAGGCGCTGCAACTGCGATTGTTGTTCTCCCGAAATAGCAACAGGTTCGGTGGTATAACCAGTAATTTCACCCTCAATATTAAGGTCGCCTTTTGAACTTACAAGCGAAAGGTTTGATTGGTTGGTAAATTTATCCCTGATTGCTTCGGTTAATTTACGGCTTAGCGTAGGTTGCACCAGTAGCGCATTATTGGGCAAGTAACTAATAGATATTGACTTAACGCTTGGCGAAATGCTTGCTCCGGTGAACGAATAACTGCATCCTTGAAAAATGAAAATCACTGAAAATGCAGCAAGCAAACCGAGCAAGATTGATGCTCGTTTAACTATTGGCAATGTGGTTCGCTGCTGATCAACCTTTGATTCCATATTCCTTAATCTTACGGTACAATGTGCGTTCCGAAATCCCAAGTTCCCTTGCCGCATTGCGACGACGGCCTTCATGTTTCTCGAGTGCACGGCGTATAATTTCAAGCTCCCGTTCTTGCAACGAAAGCGATTCCTCCATAATTTCACCATGAACAAAGGACTCTTCATCAATAGGTTGGCCTCTATCTTGCACAAAAACCCTGTTCACTTCCTGCCGCTGAGGCTCACCTGAATAATGGTCTGGAATATGCGTTGATGAATCATTGAAATGAGTTGAAACTTCATCATGCCCAATTATTTCGCCGACCAATTTTTTCAAATCGGTAATATCGCGCCGCATATCGAAAAGCACTTTATAAAGCAATTCCCTCTCTGTCATTTCGTTGCCTTTATTGGCATCTTTAAACAGGACAGGCAAATCGCGCCGAGTAGTTTCCGGAAGGTAACGTTGCAAAGTATCAGCAGAAACATTTCTGTTTCGCTCAATTATGGAAATCTGCTCGGTGAAATTTTTTAGTTGCCTGATATTTCCGGTCCAGCGGTAATTCATTAGCAACTGCTTGGCTTCCTCGTCAAGTTCGAGGACGGGCATCCTGTATTTTTCGGCAAAATCGGATGCAAACTTCCTGAACAACAGGAATATATCTTCTTTTCTTTCGCGCAAAGCAGGCACTGCAATAGGTACAGAACTTAACCTATAAAACAAATCCTGACGAA
Source organism: uncultured Bacteroidales bacterium (assembly GCA_903878265.1). Lineage (GTDB taxonomy): Bacteria > Bacteroidota > Bacteroidia > Bacteroidales > UBA4417 > UBA4417. The sequence goes on from CAIRHD010000439.1 coordinate 9,041, forward strand.
ATTTTCCTTGATCTACAGCAACTGGAACATCAACATTTGTTGCAGCCACAACACGAACATCAGTTTTCTGGCTCTTTGACGATCCAACTTTAAAAAACTCTCCCGATTCGAGTACACGAAGCAATCGGACCTGAGTTGACAATGGCAATTCGGCGACTTCGTCCAAAAAAATCGTACCTCCGTTTGCAACTTCAAAATAGCCTTTACGGGCTTCGTGGGCACCGGTAAACGATCCTTTTTCGTGGCCAAAAAGTTCAGAATCTATAGTGCCTTCGGGGATTGCCCCACAATTGACCGCAATATACGAACCATGTTTGCGGGCACTCAGGTGGTGGATAATCTGTGGGAAAATTTCCTTTCCTACGCCACTTTCACCGGTAATCAAAACACTCAAATCGGTAGGCGCTACCTGCCTGGCAATATCTATTGCCCTATCGAGCAATGGCGAGTTGCCAATAATACCAAAACGTTGCTTTACAGAAATTATATCCATAGTAAAATTGAGCCTTTAAAGCTATTAAAATGCAAAGTTAATGCTATTATTGACAAGTATTTCAACTCATTAACGATTTTTGGCAGTATTGCTGACAAAATGACAAAGCAGATGCATACAGGGGAGGATCCATCTCGCAAAAACAAAAAAACCGGAACGAAATCCGGCTTTTATCTCTTGTAAGGTAGTATAAATTATTTTCTGATTACAGCCCCTAATTCTTTTTCAAAAACGTCGGATAAGCGTTTCATCAATTTTTCTATATCGTTGTCGGTCAATGTTTTTTGATCGTCTTGCATAGTAAAACTTACTGCGTAGGATTTTTTTCCTGCTTCAATCTTTTCACCTTCATACACATCGAACAGGTTTACCGAACGTAAAATCCCTTTACCATTGCGGTTAGCAAGTGCAGCGATTTCAGAGAATTTTACATTCTTGTCCAACAAAAGCGCAAGGTCGCGGCGCACTTCAGGGTAACGCGAAATTTCAACAAATTTCACACTGTCGGGCTTAACTTCGCGCAGTAAATTGGTCCAGTCAATTTCCGCATAAAAAACTTCTTGCTTGATGTCAAACTGTTTAAGAATAGCGCTATTCAGCCGTCCTAAACTAAAAAGCGGTTTACCGTTAAGTACAAAAGCTTCGCCCATGGCAAACAACCTTACGTCAATTTCAGAGGCAGCAAGTTTTTGTATGTTGATTCCTGTCTTGCGCAGAGTTGCAAAAACAAGTGATTTAAGAAAATGATAATCAGATTTTTGCGAAGGCATATACCAACTTTCGTTTTGTTGGCTGCCAGTTACAAAAATGGATATTTTTTTCTTTTCCGAATATTTGCGGGTAACATCCTTGCTTTCGGAATGCGCTGGAAGATAATTATATACATTGCCAAACTCGAAAAATTTAAGATCGGGCATGCGCCGGTTTAAATTATAGGAAATGCTTTCGAGGCCACTAAAAAGCAGAGTCTGCCGCATAACCCCAAGTTCGCTGCTTAATGGGTTTAGGATTTTAACACATTCATCAAAATTAAACACTTCTGATTTTTCGTAATAGGCTGAACTACTGAGCGAATTGGTAAGTATTTCGTTAAACCCGTTACTGCTTAAAAAATCAGCCAATTTTTGCTGAAGTCTTTCCGGATCAGGTTTGCGGCTGTAAGAAAGGGAAGAGTGCAATGAATCGCTAAGGTCAATATTGTTATAGCCATAAATGCGAAGGATTTCTTCAACCACATCAGCTTCGCGGGTTACATCAACCTTAAATGGTGGGATTGAAAGCTGCAAACCTACCTCATTTTCCGAAATTATTTCTATTTCAAGTGAAGTAAGGATATTTTTAACGGTTTCATTATCAATTTTTTGCCCTATCAATGTATTGATGCGTTGGTACGAAACATCAACCTTGAAATTTTCAACAGGTTTTGGATATACATCCACAATTTCGGAAGAAATAGTTCCTCCGGCAATTTCCTTGATAAGCATTGCTGCACGTTTCAACGCATAAATTGTGATATTAGGATCGGCACCTCGCTCGAAACGGAACGAAGCATCCGTTTTCAATCCATGCAACTTGGAAGTTTTACGCACATGAGTACCATCGAAATAAGCACTTTCTAAAAAAACGGATGTGGTTTTGTTGCTTACTCCTGATTTAGCTCCACCAAAAACACCAGCGATACACATAGGCTCGTTTTCGTTACAAATCATAAGGTCATCGGCGCCCAAGCTTCGTTCTACATCATCAAGGGTAACAAATTTCGAACCTACAGGCATTTTTCTTACAACAACTTTATTACCAGTTATTTGAGCAGTATCGAACGCATGGAGCGGTTGGCCGGTTTCCATAAGAACAAAATTGGTAACATCAACAATGTTGTTGATTGGGCGCAAACCAACAGCTTTTAACCTATTGCACAACCATTCGGGTGATTCTCTGACGATTATATCGCTTAAGGAAATTCCTGAATAGCGCAAGCAGGCTTCAGCATTTTTAATTTCAACTGAAATCGGTAGGGAATTATTATCAATTTTAAACCCATCAACCGAAGGACGAGAAAAGGAGACAGAGTTGTGCTGTTTTTCGCGATTATTGATGGCTGCTACCAAGTCACGGGCCACACCTATATGCGAAGTTGCATCAGCGCGGTTTGGTGTAATTGCAACCTCTAAAACAATGTCGGAATCAACACCAAAATATTCTGCTGCTGAAGATCCAACAAGCGCATTGCTATCAAGCACCATTATACCAGCATGAGAATTGCCCAGGCCGAGTTCATCCTCGGCACATATCATACCATCGCTGGGTTCACCGCGGAGCTTGCCTGCTTTAATGGCAAACGACTCATCGCCTTTATACAAAACTGCTCCAATAGTTGCAACAGGAACCCGTTGCCCGGCGGCAACATTGGGCGCACCACAAACAATATCAAGCACTTTGCCTTCGCCAACATCAACTTTGCAACAGGTAAGCTTATCAGCATTTGGATGCTGCCGGGTGGAGAGCACTTCGCCGACCACTATCCCTTTTAAACCGCCTTTAACCGATTCAAATTCTTCAATGCCTTCAACTTCGAGGCCACAATCAGTTAATATCCGGGCAACTTCAACCGGTGGAAGGCTGACATTTGCATACTCTTTCAGCCATTTATAGGAAATTTTCATCTCAAAATCTTTATGAAGGCGCAAAATTAGGGATAATTTGCTTCGAAACTGCTTTAAAGTAAGGAAAGAAGCAAAAGCTTGAATTGCAGCTTTTGAACACATTCCGAAATGTCTTTTTGAGAATTTCTAGTGGCAATGTAATTTTTGTAATTTTGAGATATACAAATTGATAAAAGTGTATTTTTGCCAACTTTCTCACTTTATTAAAACCTTCCTTTTGAAAAAAACCTTCTTTTCCAGTTTCCTCCTTCTCGCACTCTCAGTATTTTTAATAAGTTGGGGCGCAACCGGCCATAGTAAAATCAGTGAATCTTCATCGCTTTCCTTTAATTCGCAAATGCAGGATTTTCTGGCTTGGGTTGATTTTCTGCGCGACCATGCCTCAGATGCCGACTACCGAAAAGATTCGGATCCAACCGAAGGAATGAAGCATTATATTGATATTGACAGTTATCCAGAGTTCGTTGCTACCGGAACCATACCACAAACTTTGGATTCGGCTATTGCGCTGCATGGGATCGCCTTTGTTGAAGACAATGGTATTTTGCCATGGGCAATTGAACGCACATTCGATTCGCTTCGGAATAGTATGCAACGCCATGATTTTACAAAAGCACAGTTTTTTGCCGCCGATTTAGGTCATTATGTCGCTGACGGCCACATGCCATTGCATATTACCAAAAACTATAACGGCCAGCTATCAGGGAATACCGGCATACATTCACGTTATGAATCGACCATGATCAACGGCCATATTGGCGAAATCATATATACAGGTGAAGATGCGACCGAAATTATAAATGTGAACCAATATATTTTCGATTATTTGTACGCGAATTTTATTTATTGCGATTCGGTGATAGCTGCCGACAATTACGCCAAAACACAATCATCCAGCTACTCTTCGGCTGCTTACAAAAATGCGCTTTGGGCAAAAAGCAAAAGTTTCACCGTCCCGTTATATGAAAGAGCTTCACATGCCTTGGCAGCATTGATATACACTGCTTGGTTGCAGGCGGGAAGCCCTTCGTTACTCGAATCCGGAATTACGGACCCTTTAAGTATCAGCAATGCATTTTTGGAGCAAAACCAACCAAATCCATTTTCGGCCTCGACCCATATTAGTTTTACACTCAAAGAAAACGCTAAGGTGTTGTTGCAAGTCCGTGATATCAATGGTTCTACCGTAGCAACATTGATTAACAAAACACTTCCGGCAGGAAACCAAAGTTGTGAATGGGTTCCTGATACCGTTGCATCCGGTTTGTACTATTTGGTGCTGAACACCGGGAAATACATTCAAGTGAAAAAGATGGTTTATTCGGGTGGGCGGTAAATATATGGGCGGAAAATGCAAGAGCTTGTCAAGCTGACCGAGCTGCTTTTACAGGTTTTTAGCGAATAAGGATAATTTAGAACATAATGGATTCATTTTAGAAAAGACGCAACTTCTTGCGTCTTTTCTAAAATGGTAATTTGAGATTCTGCAATGCTTTGCGTTTTTAACTTATCATTGCCCAATCGGATTTTTTGCTGCTCAGATATTCCAAATATCGAATAATCCTTTGGTTTTCTGCTTTTTCGAGTTTCGGATCGTCGCTTAATAGCTTTTGCGCCACATTTCGAGCAATTCGCAGCAGTTGTTCATCTTTCACAATATCAGCGAGTTTCAGGTCGAGTACGCCACTTTGTTTTGTGCCTTCAAGATCGCCTGGCCCACGAAGCTTCAGGTCAACATCCGATATTTCGAATCCATCTGTTGTACGTACCATGGTTTCAATACGTGTGCGGCCATCTGCTGTAAGTTTAAAACCGGTCATTAATATGCAATGCGATTGATCGCCACCTCGCCCAACCCTTCCCCTGAGTTGATGCAATTGCGACAATCCAAACCTTTCGGAATTTTCTATTACCATCACCGATGCATTTGGAATGTCAACACCCACTTCAATTACGGTAGTTGCAACAAGGATTTGGGTTTCACCATTTTTAAACCTGGCCATTCCTGCATCCTTTTCATCAGCCTTCATGCGGCCATGAACCATGCTTAAAGAGTATTGTGGCGAACGAAAAACCTGCTCCAAATGCTCAAATCCTTCGGTCAAATTTTTAAGGTCAAGTGTCTCCGATTCATCAATCAAAGGGTAAACAACATATATTTGCCTACCCAGGGCAATCTGTTGCTGCATGAAATTATATACTTTCTCGCGACCCGATTCATAAAAATGGTAGGTTTTTATAGCCTTACGGCCTGGCGGCATTTCATCAATTATCGAAACATCGAGGTCGCCATATACGGTCATGGCAAGAGTGCGGGGAATAGGTGTTGCGGTCATCACCAATACATGAGGAGGAATTTCACTTTTGCTCCACATTTTTGCCCGCTGTGCCACACCAAAACGATGTTGTTCATCTACAACCACTAAACCCAGGTTTTTGAATTTTACGGTATCTTCGATGAGTGCATGTGTTCCAATAATAATATGCATTTCCCCCGATTGGAGCATGGGGTGGATTTCCTTCCTTCTCGCCTTTTTTGTACTGCCAGTCAACAAATCAACTTTTACATCCATTCCATTTAACAATTTTGAAATGGTTGCATAATGCTGGTTGGCAAGGATTTCGGTAGGTGCCATCAGGCAAGCCTGAAATCCGTTATCAAGCGCAATCAACATGCACATCAAAGCGACTAAAGTTTTGCCGCTTCCCACATCGCCTTGCAATAAACGGTTCATTTGTTTACCCGAACCCATGTCTATGCGTATTTCGCGGATAACCCTTTTCTGTGCATTAGTAAGCTCAAATGGCAGGAATTGTTTGTAAAACCTGTTAAAATAATCGCCTATATATGCAAAAATGTTTCCCCGAACTGTTTGTTCCCTGTTGTTTTTATACCTCAGCAAACGGAGCTGTATAAAAAAAAGCTCGTCAAATTTAAGCCGCGCTCTGGCTTTCTCCAATGTTTCGACATCAGTTGGGAAATGAATATTTATCAACGCGTCCTCACGCCCAACAAATTTGAATTCGTTTAAAATATTGTTACTTAGGGTTTCGGGAATAACTCCTTTTATTTGTGAAATTAAAGTTCGGGTAACTTTCGATAAAGCACGGGTAGCCAACCCATTGAGCTTCATTTTTTCGGATGAATTGTATATTGGATGAAGCGGGTCCGAAGGTTGAGCTATAAATTCGGCTATTGTTTCAGTTTCGGGATGCGAAATATTATATCTGCCATTAAACAAAGTGGGTTTACCAAAGATAACCCATTCACTTCCAATGCTAAATTTATCTTTGACCCAGCTTATCCCTTGAAACCAGATTAAATCAATTGACCCAGAATTGTCGCTAACTGTAACTACCAAGCGCGAAGCCCTTCCTTGTCCAAGTAATTGAAAATCAACAACTTTTCCCCGGATTTGTAAATAAATATTTTCTGAATTGATTTCAGCAATGGGCGAAAAACGGCTGCGGTCCACATGCCGGAAGGGATAATAGGTAAGCATATCGTAATATGTGCTCACACCGGCATCTTTGCGAAGCAGTTCTCCCCGCTTGGGGCCAATCCCTTTAAGGAATTCAATAGGTGTTTGCAACAAATCAACAGACATGATCAGTATTTCAGTGGTTTTATAGATTAATAATGCCAAAATCGAAAAGTCCCCTCGATTGCATCACCAATACAAAAGTATAAAAACAAAAGCAACTCTCCATGTTTGAAGAGTTGCCTGTAAATTAAATGGTTATTAACCGCAGGTTCTACGAAATAGAACTGACTTACACCCCTAATACTCCCAAAGCTGTTGCTCGAAATTGAAGAGATCTTCTTTTATTCGCTCCGATTCAAGAATAGCATCCATACCATCAGCATATTGGCTAATTCTTCTATCATATTGGTTATCAACCTTGTAAATGTAACTACTGAACATCCTTTTCCAAAACAAATCATCATAAGTAAGTTTCGCAGCACCATTAAACCTGTTGAATACATCGGCCTTAACTAATATTGGTCTAATTTCTGGAAAATAAATCCAGAAAAGTGAATTTGCACTTACAGATCCATCAATGTTAACCACATCTATAACAGGACAAATTCCTATTATACGCACTTCAAGCATTGAACGCTGTTTGTCAAAAAACCAATCTTCTTTAATTTTGAATTTTTTTATCTCTTTGATATCAAATGTTTTAGCTACAGGAGTAGGCACAAGGTCATAAGGAGGTAAAGTACTCGGTAACATAACGGTATCTATCCTATTGTAGCTATCCATGAACTCTTTGTAGCTAATAGGTAAAATAAATTCATCGGTTGGTGATTTTGCATCATAAGCTGTAATAGTGGTTTCTTTATAAGAATCCATAATTATAGTCATCAAACTACGCCAGTTATTATGAGGTCTTTCTGGGTAATACATAGCTTGATTCATTTTCTCGCGCATGTCGATATAACGCCAAACACGTTTCTCCCAGATATAATCTGCATTTCTAATCCATGGATAGGGTATAGGTTTTTTATCAACCCTTTCAGTCCTATCAACTACACCATCACGGGGCGAAGTACTAGTTACTGGTTGTGCCTTGCTGACAAATGCAATTACCAACAATAGTAAACATAAAATCAGAATGTTCTTTTTCATCTGTTACTAATTTTAATTCCAACTTATAAAAATTCATACTACGGTTAAGTGCAGATCTAAATAATTATTGCCATAAAATTCAATCGGTATTATCCAATCAATTGGCTACTAAATTTAGTCTAAGGCTATTTGATCTATATAAGCGTTAGTACTATTGCACTTAGTTTGCGTGGTTTGCCGTCAGGGATTTTGGCATAAATGTCATCGAGTATTATTTTATCTCCACGGCGAGCATTACGTATAAAGTCCTTCATCTGAGGTGTTAAATTACCATTACTACTAGTAAGGTTTTGGTATTCTCCTTTACTATTAACTATAAAACTAAATGAAGTAATTGTGAAATAAAGACTAAACTGAAAGTCATCAGGCATGCGTGGAATAATTCCACCTGCTGCTATTAAAAGATCCCTGCTAACAGGGCCACCTTTCACATTAGCAATATATGATTCAGGGTTTGGCACTTCTTTTACACGAAATTCAATTGGAGGCCCCATACTTTTTGAGCGATCGCCTAATTTCGCATTAACTGATATTAAAGCTTTGCCTCGCGTTTCAGGTCTTACTATCCATCCACTACCGCTGCGTTTAATATTACCATTATTAATACTAACATTAATTTGGTCAGGGGAAACACCACCAGCAGAAATACTAACTGGGTTATCAACACCTATATAAAATACATTCATTTGGGTAGCAGACACAGCTAACGATGGAGGAGCCACAATGTACTCGAATTTTACAGGCTCTGCCGACATACTCCCATCTGGTTTTTTTACATTTACAATACCGCTTACAGTTTGAAGTCCTGTCCTTGTAGCAGGTATGCTGATTTTGATTACACCATCCTGACTTGTTCGAAAAGAACCTCCAATATTTGCAGTAAAGCTCTGTTTGCTATCCGTTGCAGTAACAAACACTTCAGCTTCATAGTTTTCTCCCTGAAAAACATATTGGCTTTTCGGAACCACTGTTGCACCAACATCATCAATTTTAAAATCCGATTCCCCAATTTTACCCCTAAGAAGTGCCACTACATCCAATTCGGCATTTTGCACTTCGTTTACCAGTTTATTGAGGATTGTAACATTGGCAGCTAAAATGGTATGATAAAAATTATACATCTGCCAATTTAACTTTTTGCGGGAGGAATTATAAAAAGGGCCTTCCAGATCAAGGCCGAGCTTCACTTTTTCACGATCAGCTGGGTCAAGCAAATTTAACAGATCTGTTTTATATTTTGTAATCTTATCTCTCATTTCTTTTGCCTTGCCGTTTGAACCATCTTCAGGTTTGGCAATGAAATATTTGGTCGTTTCGTTGTATTTGTCCTTGCTCTTCATCTTGTAAAGCGGACGTACTTTAGCCGAATCAATCGAAATGCGTTCGGACGCAGCTACTGCCTCGTACTTAACAGTGATCAGGTAAGTTTTCAATTCGTCTGAAAGCTTACGGGCGGCCTTTGCTTTTTCCCAATATGGGCCAACTTTTACTGGATCCTTGGTAAATGCCGACTCAAAGCGCGAATAGTATTCATCTATTTTACTGCTGTAGGTTCTGTTAGTGGTTTCCATACCATCGTTTACTACCATAAAGGCATTCAGAATCTCAACAGACACATTGAGTGCCAACAAGGCAGTTAGCACCAGGTACATCATCCCGATCATTTTTTGCCTCGGTGTCTCTTTATAACCAGCCATAATTTAGCGTTTTCAGTGTTGGTTTAAGTAATAAGTGTTGAATTTCTGCTATTTGTTAACATTAACATTCATAGCAGTAAGCATATTGCCATAAACCTGGTTGAGGGCACTTACACGCTTGGTAAGCTGGTCAATTTCCTGTTGGTATTTGATCATGTTGGTGGAAGATTCGTTCATGCTTGCAACGAATGAACCAACTGTTGATTTTAGCTTGCCTGAAGCTTCAACCTGTTCATTCGAACTTTTCAATTGAACTTCATAAATTGTATTTAAAGCTGCCAAGTTATTGGATATTTTCTGTAACTGATCGCTGTAAGCTTTGTTGTCAAGTGCGCTGAAATTTAACTTTTCAGCCGATTTACTCAACAGTTCTGCAGAAGCATTGTATTTTTCGGCTAACCTATTGGCTGATTCAGTTGCTTTCGACATGCTGTTGGAGAAGGTTTCGGTAGCGCTCATTTCTCTTCTGATAGCTGAGGAAACATCGTTATAAACATTGGCCAAAGTACCTGCCGAAACTGCTGCGGATTTAACGCTCGAAGAAAATTCGCCAACCGTAGTTGCGTCCTGCTGAAGCACATCGCTCACCCTTTTATAAGAAGTTGATAATTCGCCTGCAGATTTACCTGCATCCTTAATATTCTTGACAAAATCGTCGGCAGCAATACCCGTACTGGCAACATTCGACATTTTGCTTACGTTATCGCTCATTTTACGCATCCCATCACCAAGGCTTTCAATAAGTTCGGGATCTATTTTTGCTTTTGTGAACATATCGTCAAGTTCACGGGTAACAGAAGTGCCCTTTCCCGTTTTGTGGATCGAACCTGGTGTACCTGGTTTTCCATCGTGTGCCATGCCTGTAAGTTCAGGATATACCAATGTCCAATCTGGTTCCATGTGAATAGGCTCTAAAGCCGAAAAGAAGAAAATAATTGCTTCAGTTGAGAGTCCTACGATAAGGAATTCGTCTGCATAAGGATAATGGTTAATTTTGAAAAGCGCACCGATAATTACAATAGAAGCTCCCCACCCGTAGAGTTTCGACATTATAACTTTGTATTTTTTACTGCTGGTGAAACTTGCTAATCCCATGGTTTGATTTTTTTATTGGTTAGTTATTTGTTATTGCTTATTGATTTTCTAAAAAAATTAAGATAAAACTGGCCTCTAATTATAGATTCTGGAGGCTCTTGCAGGATTGTCATCCTTTTGGCGGCCCATGAAATCCTGTACACAGCGGAAACCGATATAACATTTGGAAGAATCCTGGTATTCGTAAGCCCGTGTAGAAACTTGTATATAGTAGGCAATATCTTTCCAGGAACCTCCACGGATTACTTTTTGTTTCAACAACGGGACATCGTCTTCTTTCGCATTGTAAAGGTAGGTAGGGTTCATGTCCCAGGTAAACTGGGCTGCCGATTCGTTGTAAGCATCTGCACACCATTCAGCCACGTTGCCCGACATATCGTAAAGCCCAAAATCATTCGCCGGGTAATGGGCTACAATAACCGAACGTGCGCCACCATCATCGGCATAGTTTCCACGTAGCGGTTTAAAATTGGCTAAGAAACAACCTTTGTCGTTGCGGGTATAAGGGCCGCCCCAAGGATATGGGCTGAAAGTATTGCCACCGCGTGCTGCCCATTCCCATTCAGCTTCTGTAGGAAGCCTGAATTCGTTGGCAATCGATGTTTTCTTTTTCCCAAGAAATGTTTCGAGCAAACGGCTGCGCCAAATACAAAATGCGGTTGCTTGTTTCCAGTTTACGCCAACTACTGGATAATTATCATAAGCAGGGTGCCAAAAATAGCGTTGGGTAACAGGATCGTTGTAACTATAAGCATAATCATGAATCCAGGACAAAGTGTCTGGATAAACGCTTATTACCTCCTTACGGATAAAATCGTAGCGTTTTTTGCTCTGTGGGCGATTTGCAAAACTTGCATCTTTGGAAGCGCCAGGTTGAGTGTAATCTTTTCTGGAGGCAGCTTGAAGGTCGATATAATAGTATTCGTAAAATAAATTTCGTGTATCGATTTCCTTTTTCCTATAATACCTGTCATTAATAGGAAGGAACATGGGTTCCAGTGCATCACGGTTTTCTTCGGCGTTCCATTTTATTTCTGTTTCCCAGTTCAAATATGGAGGATCATATACTTCACCGGTCTTTTTATTTTCCGAAATCAGGAACTGTTCAGCATTTATGGCACCCAGCATGGTGCGGGCAATCGAATCTTTTACCCAATCAACGAATTGGCGGTACTCATTGTTGGTGATTTCGGTGGCATCCATATAAAATGCTGTAACCGTGATGGTTCGTGGGTTATTAATATGTGCATAAGGCACGTCCTGATCGCCTGAACCCATCGTATAACTGCCCATTGGCACATAAGTCATCCCAAATGGATCGGGCTGATAAAACCTCTCCCTGTTTTGAACACCAATTAATTCTCCATTTCCGGTATTCCGGCAACTGGCAAAAAGTAATGCAACCAGAGAAATGCAAAGCAGTTTTTTCATTGCTGTATTTTTAGTTTTGAGTCAACTCCGGACTTATAAATTGTTAATTTCAATATTTTTTCGTATTCAACAATATGGCACGATACCATCAACACTTATTGAATAATGAAGCTTTAGCCTTTGCCGACACCATTTAGGTATGCAATTAACGACAAGTTGCTTTCTTTATTATCCATGTTCATATTTTTTTTAGGCAAGGGCCAGATTGTTACTGTTTTCAAGATTAATTACAAATATCGGGTATTTCGGTATCCTGTCCGTGTTTTGTCACGCTCTATTTTGAACCTGTATCGTGCCATAATTTCATGGCTTCCGGTTGCAGCGATCCTGCTGGTAGGAATATCGTAGGAATAACCAATTTCCAAGTCTTTGTAAGCCATGCCAACCAGTAAGGAAATTGCATCGTTATACCGATACGATACCCCGCCCCAAATTTTATTGTTGTACTTGGCAATTATATTAAGGTCTGCTTGGATTACATTCCCATCCGATTCGATAAAGACTGAAGGTGTGAATACATATCCCTGATATGCAGGGAGAATTATGTCGTGCCCACCTGTAAGATAATAATGGCGGCGGTTTTTGTAATAATTGAGACCATCGTTGGTGCTTGATTGTTTAGCTGTTTCGAAAATCTGGGTGGAAGAAAAAGCAATATAATACCGCGGTTTTTGCAAAAATGCACCAATAGACAAATCACTTATCATAACACCATCGGTAGGAAGGCCTGTAATTACAGGATCTCCTTCATCAACAGCATTAAGTTTCTCTGTATTGATAGTTTTGTTGTTAAAATTACCATTTATTCCAATGCCCAATATGCCGCTGCCGAGATTGGCATGGTAGGAGTAGCCTAATTTTACGAGCATGTTTTTTATTTGCCCTTCCTTGTCTTGGGCAATCCCAAAACCGACCCCGCCATGTAGGAAACGCAAAGGCGCATCGGCATTTACCAAAAAAGTTTCGGGAGATACTTTATCGCCCTGATCATCCTTAAAACCAAGCCATTGCTCACGGAATATCCCAGTAAGAGTTATGCCATCGCTCATCCCATACGAACCAGGATTTACAAATTGGTGGTTATACATATTATGCGTAAATTGTGGCCCTTGCTGCGCCCTTAACCCAATGGAAAAGACCGAGATCAGAAATACAAAAAAAGCAGTACGCATAAACAAAAAAGGCTGCATAAGTAATGTTCAAAAAGTGCGCTAAAGTAATAATAAATTAGGTTTGGCAAATAATTATCGTTGCAATAGGTTCATTTTGTTGTAGCGACAAGTTTACCTTTGCTATTTTAGGTGAAGCAATAACGGCAGTAATGTTCGTTTATTGCTATACCGCTATTGTTGAAATAAGGGATTTTGCAATGAATACAATAGGAGTAGTTCTTTTTAGAAGTTCGAAGATTGATGATGATAGCTTGATAAAAGTATCGTGAAAACAACAGAATTATTTATTCTTTTTCATTAGTAACCGACAAACTTTTTAAATGAACAAGTCGGTCAACCGAGGCTGACCAACTTGTATCTTTACTGTGTAAACTTCCAATTTATACAGCATGAGCGAAAATACAAATAAAAATTTAGTCGGCCAGCCGATCTTAACACAAGTTTTAGCCTTAGTTATCAGGAATAAGTTCAACGGATTAGTAACCAAGCACAAATCAGACAGATACTATAAAAAGTTTTATACATGGACACACTTTGTAAGTATGATGTTTGGTATTTATATCCGCTTTGACTCAGTTACCGAAATAGTCGAAGTTATGATAGGTTGTGTTGGTAAAATAGGTCATTTTGGTCTGTCAGAAGTGCCACCCAAAAGCACAATAAATGATGGTAACCGCGAGCGTGACAACAAGTTCTTTGAATCGCTATACTTTAGTTTAGTGAATCGCTACTCAAGTTTTTTGTCGTCCAGCCGAACCATTGGGCTCAATATTAAAGAACTGTTTATTGTCGGTTCCACGACTATTCAGCTTTTTAGCAGTCTTGTTTTTAAAGGTGTGGGACGCAACCCCAAAGGTGTGGGCAAGAAAAAAGGGGGTATAAAAGTTCATATGCTTATTGATGCTTTTCAGGATGTAGGCAAATTTGTAAAAGTAACAGCAGCTAAAGTTCATGACAGCAAATTTTTGAACGACTTGACACTTAACCCCTTTAGCATGGTAGTGTTTGGTAAAGCTTACAATCATTACAAACTCTTTGCCAAGTGGACGGAAAAACAAATATGGTTTGTTACCCGCATGAAGGACAACGCAGTATATGAAGTTGTACAGATCATACATGAAACCATCATACCAGAAGGTAAAGCAGGCGTATTGAAAGAAGAAAAGATAAACCCGTGTTATAAAGAAAGCGCGAAAAGCAAAGATGTTAAGACATTGTTATTGCGAAGAATAACTTATCGGGATGATAAAGGACGTTTGTATGTATTTATCACGAATAATATGGCGCTCACAGATCAAGATATTGCTGATATCTACAAACAACGCTGGCAGATAGAGTTGTTGTTCAAAAAGATGAAGCAAAACTTTCAGTTGCATTGCTTTTATGGTGAAAGCGAAAATGCTATTCGCCTTCAGATTTGGTGCACGCTTATCGCCCAACTGTTATTGACCGTATTACAACGTAAAACAAAAACTAAAAAAGTATTTTTTACTGTTGCTTGTATAGTAAGGCAACATCTGTTGAGTTACTTGAATTTGGAAGAACTGCTCCTTAACTCAAAGCGATTCTATGATAAGTATCACATATCTGTTGATTACAGTGATAGTTTGTTCCCTTTAACAGGATAAAAATAGGGGGGCTGCTTTTTGCAATTAAATTTTTAAGACTGAATATCAATATGATATAAACAGAATATGCCAACTCTTGAGTTTAGTCGCTAAAAAATGAAAAACAATAACATATAATCGAGCATCATCAGTATAAAAATATTGCTATATGTTGTTTTTTACTAACATCCTTTGGTAATGTGGCAGCGAGAAGAACAGGAAATACAGTAAGGCAATAATATTTAGAAAACCATAAATAAGGTATGTATGCGGCAAGCCTATACCGTGGGCGAGAAAGCCGGTGAGCAACATTCCAAGGCCAATTCCAAGATCAAGCCCAGAGAAAAGGGTCGAGTTGGCAGCTCCGCGCCGTTGTGGGGTTACAAGGTTATTGACCATCGCCTGAAAGGTAGGAAAAACCACGCCACTGCCCAGCCCAATCAGGCAAGCTGTTAACATAAACGCCGTAGTGTTTATAAAAAAACCAAGTATCAGATGTCCAACAGCAAGTAAAATCAGGCCAATAATGGCAAGTACTTTAGGCCCATGTCGGTCGAATATTTTTCCCATATAAATCCGGGCCACTGCAATGCCAGCAGCAAAAACAATAAAAAACAAACCTGTATTTCCAACCCCTGTTTTTATCGAATATAGGGACACAAACGAAACCAATCCACCATAACTGATATTAATAAGCAATAAATTAAAAGTAACCGGTAAAGAACTTGATTCCAAAAGGTTGCGCCATGAAAATGACTGTTTTGAAGCCTTTGACACTTCTGGGTAGCGTATCCACAGCGTAAGCGAAAAACCGGCAAGGGCAAGTACTCCTGCAAACAGGAACATGAGCGTATAGTCTTGATGTGCGGTAAGTTGCAACCCAAGAAAAGGGCCAATTGCCATTGGTATTGTCATGGCAAGCCCATAAAGACCAATGCCTTCACCCCTTCGTTCGGGCGGTATTATATCAACGATTAGTGTACTTCCTGTGGTTGTTGTTACGCCCCAAACCAAACCATGCAAAAACCGCACTGTCAGTATCATCACAAAGGCACCAGCCAAAGGGTATAAGCCAAATATGAGTGCAAAAATAAGGAACGCTGTAATGTAAAAATATTTCCGGCCATGCCTGTCGATCATATATCCTGTAAAAGGCCTTACAAGCAGTGCTGCCAAGGTATATATTGCAAGCACAAGCCCTATTTGCCCTTCTTCAATTTTTAAATCCCGATTCAGGAAAATCGGTAGTGTAGGTAGCAGTATGTAAAATGCCGTGAACATCAGCAAACTGGCAAAAAACACCAAGGTAAAATCTCCCCGGAAAATCGATCCATTTGTTTTTGTCATCAGAAGATTTTATTGTAATATTGGGTTAGGTTTTTTTTTCCGGTAGTTTTTTGTCAGAATGGCAGGATGTTACAAGTAGCGAAAAGAGGAACGCGAAGTAAATATTGGCTGCCAATAAACAAAGTGATAAGAATCAAACTAATGCAATCAATTTTCACTCAATCAGTATTTTGTTTCTTCTGTTTTCATGATTTGAATAAAAATTTGATTTTCTGCAACAAAAAATGTCGCTGCCACACTTAAAAGCAATTTTCCAATTAGGCGGAAGGTGATATTGGTTAATTAACCGGATCAGACGAATCTGATTTATTCAAGGTAATATTTCTTAAAATAATTCAAATAACCGTTGTATTTCTTCTCCCTATAAAATATGGGGTAATTATCCATAGAAATAACCATCTGTTCAAAATCGTTTTTGTTCAACGGGTTTAAAACGTATTCGTTCTGTCCGATAGTGAGATAAAAATCCATGGCAGCCTGACTATTGCGGAAACTACTTATCGAAATCATCTGCCATCCTCCATCAAGCACTATTGCGTTTACCGAAAGGTTGGCATTGTTGAAATTTTTCGAGATAAAATCAGAAATCCGTATCTTGGTGGCATTTACATTCACATTATTGCCATTCACCATCATAATATAAAAATGGTTTTGGTTCAAGTTAAGTTTGTAAATATCAGGAACGGCGGTATCGCTGGTTTGCTTAAAAGGATCGGATACCGAAATTTTTGCTTGATTTGTTGAGTCGCCAGGTTTGGAACTTCCGGTAATTGCTGGTTGGGTTACCGGCGGAAGGCTCTTGTCATATTTCAATAGGATTTCCTTTGCCAAAGGTGTGATTGGATGCACTGGATAGCTAAGAACCAACTTGTTAAGTGCAACCACCATTGTATCGACATTGGTGGTTTTAGCAAGTGAAAGGGCACGAAGATATTCGAAACGTGGAATCAGGTCTTTGTCCTTATAATCAGCAATTGCTTGGTTGCTATAAAGCAGAACCATCCTGTATTGGCCGCGCTTGTATGCCTGATAGGTTTCTTCATAAAGCGTCGAAACCCGATTTTTGCGTGCCAGTACTTCTTTGTTAAAGTCGGGATCCCTGATTAACTGTGCATAATCCGATTCGCCATAATTTTCTAAGATAATATCGCTATATTTTTTTGCCAGCACTTCATCCGGGATTTCTTTGCCGATCAAATACAACTGATAGTAAATACGGATAATCTCCTTCATGTCAGAGAAACGTGTAACGAGTTGCTCAAATGCTTCTACCGAATGTGGGAAATCTTTAAGGCCATCTTTATAAATATATCCCAGGTTTACCAATGCAGCGGCTATCTGTTTGTTAGAAGCTGCAAGGGCTTCAGGCGTTTTAGGCAGTTGGGCGATATAAGTCTCTGGTTTTAATGGGTCAGTAGAAGATTTTTTATCTCCCGATGCCGATTTCGCAGTGGTTGAATCGGCAGGTTTGGTTGGGTCAAGTACAACATCGTCGAGCTGGATAACGGCGCGTTTGTTGCTGAGCCTCCAATTGTCTTCCAATTTTCGCCGCCCCCATTTACGCGTGAACTCACTGAAACCGAAACTTATTGACGATGGATTATAAAAGTACCATCCACCGCCGCCAACGCTTGCCATATTTTCGTTGCGCATATTGGGCATATTGTTCAACATGTTGGCTTCGTTAGCCTGTTGCGCTTCCAGTTCCTTTTGTTTTTCGTCCTCTTCAATTACCTTATCAATTATTTTTTTGATGACCGCTGCTAATTCGGCATCAGGTAATTTGGCAAGTTTCTGCAAACTGTCTTCGTATTGAACAACGCGCAGGTTTTTTACTAATTCTGTAAGCGTGAGCGTTTTAGAGTTGATTGCCAGATAATCGGGATGTTCGAGTGGGAGGGTTTGTATGGTTGTGTCGTAATAGGGCGCAGCCATTTCATAATTCTGCCTTTGAAAATACATATCGGCAAGCTGCAACGATGACGACGACTTTTGATAATTGTTCTTGGTACTTGTGGCTACAGAAAGTTTCAGGTAGTGAATCACCAGTGTATCGTTGTTGTCGAGGGTAGCAAGTTCAGCTAATGCATAATAAACCTGATCGAAATATTCCTTGTTTTTAATATCCTTCAGCATCCGTTTTAACTGCTTTTCCAGGCCGACTTTATCGCCAGTATAAATATCGAATGATTTGGCCAAATTGATCTGGGCGTTGAAAACCATTTCGAATGGTGCTGGGCTTTTTATCACTTTGGTGTAATATTCGGTAGCCTCTGAGAAATTTTTCTCTTTTTGTGCAATTTGCCCAAGTATAAAATACATCCTTGCCTTCAACTTGCGATCCGATGCAAGGGCAATACCTTGTTTCAAGTTCGTTTTTGCCGATTCCAAATTGCCCGTAAGCAGATAAAAATCAGCATAAAGGATTGGTATTTCGCGCCGTATTTTGTAAGGGACTTTTTGTTTCGACAATCTAACTTCGAGTTGTTCAATCTGTGAAACTACATCCTCGTAACGTTTCTGCTGCATCGTAGTCCAAGTGTACCATAATGAAGCTTCGAGTTCGGTTTGGGTTCCTGCATATTGTTTCATCAAATACTCCATGGTCCGCTTCGAATTGGCATAGTCCTGCTTATAAAACTGGGCTTTCCCAATAAGCATGTAACAATCGTCGATCCATTTGTTATACTCTTTGTCTTTGATATATATCGAATGGCGTGGAATGGCGATCCCAGCTTTTTCAATTGCCCGATCCATGCTCGAATACGTTTTGCGGGCTTCATCGGGCGAACCGAAATTATAAACTTTTAAGATGGTGTTATAATTGTCTATTGCACTTTCTTTCAGCGCATTGCGCCCCGACTTTAAGCTTTCGTTCCCGTTCCAATATACATTATAATGCGTGGTAATGCCATGAAAAGTTCGCCGGGTAAAAGTGTTCTTCTTGGTGGAACACGAAAAAAGCAAAACAATACTGGTAAGCATTGCAAGGAATAGGGAAAACTTCGAAAATATTTTCAATTTCAATGAGGAAGTCGTGTTTGGATACTTGGTTGCCGTTCTTTTGATATGCTATTAACTCAAAGAGTGCAAAAATATTTCATTTTTTCCGATTTCCAGCCAAAAGTAGCGCTTTGTTGGAATTTAATTCAGATGATAGCTTTTTTAGTGGCAGTTGACGGTGGGCAATTTTAATTAGATTGAAGCATTGTTTTAATTTTATGTACTTTTATGAAATATTATTCAAAGGTTTTGTGCCGAATTTTCTTATTTTCGGTAGGTTTGCAAAATAATTCGCCCTGTTTCAAAAAAATATGGACATTAAATCGGAAAGAAAAAAAATCTGGAAGCTTTTGTTGCGTCGTATCCGCGACCAGTATAGGCTTGTGCTCCTGAATGAGGAAACCCTCGAGGAGAGGATTTCATTCAAGCTTTCGCGGCTCAATGTATTTGTTGCCATTGGTTTGATGTCAATTATCCTTGTTTTCATCACAACCTATATTATCGCTTTTACGCCTTTAAAGGAATACATTCCTGGCTATACCGATGTTACGTTGCAACGCAGGATTTACGAATTGCAGCTCCGTTCCGATTCTGTTGCTTTCGCGATGCGCACGCAGGAACGCTACCTCAACGACCTGAAAAAAGTGCTTGGTGGCGAACTGCCCAACGAACGTGAAATGGCTCCGACAGATACAAGCAAGACAGGCAATTACAGGAATATAAAAGACAAACATTCGCCAGAGGATTCGATTCTCAGATCCGAATATGAAAATGCTAATAAATACAAGCTTTTTAAGTCCGACAAAACCACTGGCTCTGGCTCTTCTATGCGCAACCTTACGTTTTTTTCGCCTCTAAAAGGCATGGTCACAAACGAGTTCAACCCTTTACGCAAACATTTTGGTATTGATGTTGTAGCTGCCCGCGACGAAGTTATTAAATCCGTTCAGGATGGCACCGTTATTTTTTCGGGTTGGACGGTTGAAACCGGATATGTGATTGCCGTTCAGCATCCTGGCAATGTAGTTTCTATTTACAAACACAATTCGGTGCTGCTCAAAAAGGAAGGCAATATTGTCCTTGCCGGAGAAACCGTGGCTATTATCGGCGAAACCGGTGAGTTGTCAACCGGGCCACATTTGCACCTCGAATTGTGGATAAACGGTATCCCGGTAAACCCAAAAGACTATATCGTTTTTTAAAAGGATGTTCTATCTTTTTGATTTGCATTAAATTAAAATTAAGGATATTCCTGTTTAAAGGAAAAATTCACTAATCCCAGCCCTCAATTTGAAACGACGTATAGCCATATTGGGATCAACAGGCTCTATTGGCACCCAAGCACTCGAAGTTGTAAAACAGCATCCCGACAAACTTGATGTTGAGGTTCTTACTGCTCATTCCAATGCTCCGCTGCTTATTAGGCAGGCACTTGAATTTATGCCCAACGCCGTGGTAATTGCCAAAGAAAGCATGTACGAGCGCGTTTTCGAAGCATTGGATCCTTACGATATAAAAGTGTATCGCGGCTCGGCATCCATCGAACAGATTGTTGAAATGGACAGCATTGATATGGTGCTCGTAGCTTTGGTGGGTTGGAGCGGGTTGAAACCAACTCTGCGCGCAATCGAAGCTGGTAAAACTATCGCACTCGCAAACAAAGAAACCTTGGTTGTTGCTGGCGAACTGGTTACAAAACTGGCGCGCGACAAAGGCGTGAATATTTATCCTGTGGACTCAGAACATTCGGCAATATTTCAGTGCCTTGCCGGCGAGTTCCATAATCCGGTCGAGAAAATAATACTTACAGCCTCTGGCGGTCCTTTCAGGGGGAAAAACCACGAAGAACTGCTTCATGTTACCAAAGCCCAGGCCTTAAAGCACCCAAACTGGAACATGGGCTGTAAAGTTACCATCGACTCCGCTACCCTTATGAACAAAGGGCTGGAAGTGATCGAAGCGAAGTGGCTCTTTAATTTGGAAATTCCACAAATAGAAGTTGTTGTACATCCGCAAAGTATAATCCATTCTATGGTACAGTTTGCCGATGGGTCGATAAAAGCGCAAATGGGGTTGCCCGATATGCGCCTGCCAATCCAATATGCCCTTACTTATCCAACCCGTTTGCCCTCGCAATTCCCAAAATTCAGTTTTGATGATTGCCTGCAATTTACTTTTGAAAAACCTGACAAGGAAAACTTTAAATGCCTCAATATAGCCTACGAAGCAATCCGCCTTGGGGGCAACATGCCTTGCATTATGAATGCTGCCGACGAAGTGGCCGTACATGCTTTTTTGCGCGAAGAAATCACTTTTTTGCAAATCCCCGAGCTTATTGAGCGATGTATGAGTAAGAGCAGTTTTGTTAAATGCCCTTCGCTTAACGATTACGAAGCTTCCGATATTGAATCGCGCAGCATTGCAACCGAACTGATTGGTAGGTTTAGGAAGTGAGCTATTATTTTAATTTGAAATTTTGAAGATGTGGGAATGCGATAATGAGTTAATGTGGGAATGCGATAATGAGTTAATGTGGTGGTGAGTTAATGTGGGAATGCGATAATTTTGCTATTCGAATAAGTGTAATTGAAGTGAACTTCTCAAGTGATTTTAGGTAACACTCAAAGCGGTTATTTTGAATTTGAAAATGTGGCAATGAGATTCAATGTAGTCAAAGCGTGCCCTTCGCACAAGTATTCCGACCCTTTGCACAAGTATTTGCCACTTAAATCTTGCCGGGATGATAGAAAAAGTCGCCACTACACTTATTTTTAAAACAAAAAAGCTGGGATTCAGCATATCGCCAAACCCCGACTTTTTACTTTCAATTTGCAATAAAACCCTCACGGATTTATCGTAATCCACTTTGTTGCCGTTGTTGAGCAGCCTATGGTTGGGTTACGTTACTGCAACATAGCCGGGGTTTATTATGCTGCAAGGGAAATCCCAGGTGAGTGTAAGGCAGTTGCGGTTGGGGAAACAGATTTCGGGGTTGCCATGGCTGGCATTCCATGTATAAGCGTTGAAAGCGTTGTATGGCGTGGAGTAGGTTACAACTTGGCCTTGGGTTACGGGTTTATCGCCTGTAAGTACTGTTGAGGAACCGGCTTCTACGGTTACATCCATTACGCTTGGGTCGGCGGCCGCACAGAACGGCGAGGTGTTTTCGGTGTATTTTATACCAACCGTTTGCATACCCGACGACTTCCATAAAACTGTAACCGTGTTGTCGGTTGAGGTTCCTCCGGCGGTGATGGATCCGCATG
The DNA here is from genome assembly GCA_903878265.1 of uncultured Bacteroidales bacterium. Lineage (GTDB taxonomy): Bacteria > Bacteroidota > Bacteroidia > Bacteroidales > UBA4417 > UBA4417. The sequence goes on from CAIRHD010000439.1 coordinate 31,449, forward strand.
CTGAAACAACCCAGACATAATTGCACTTGCCAACCACTGCTGAATAAAGGTTGGCCGTACTCTGGCAAGGTGTAGTTTCGCTAACGGGAACTACAGGCTACAACTGGGCAGGCTGTGTGAGGGCAAAACTGGATGTGGCGGTACAGGAATGGGCATCGGTTACAGTAACCCAATAAGTGCCATAAGCAAGTCCGGTAGCAGTTGGCCCTGTTTGCACCAGGCTGGTTGGCCAAGAATAGGAATAGGCCGAAGTCCCCCCACTGACCGTAACCGTTACGGAGTCGTTGGAATTCCCGTTACAATTTACGTTAGTCAGCACCGAAGCAATAGCCGATAGGGCTACTGGCTCTGTTACCGTGATGCTGGAAGTTGAAGCAAGGGAAGTTGCATCGGTTACAGTAACCGTGTAGGCACCTGCCGACAGACCCGAAATTGTTTCGTTTGTCTGCACCGGGTTGGTTGACCATGCGTATGAATATGGAGTTGTGCCACCAAAGGTCGAAACCGTAAGCGAACCTTAGGAACCTCCGTGGCAGTTGATATTGGTGATGACCGAGGCGGTTGCCATAGGGCTGAAGCAATAAAAAGGTTGAAATTTCGACATAAGCCTTTTTTAAGGAAGAAAAGTGTCTCGCCGGATAACTATTTGCTTTTTGAATTGAATCTCACCAAGAGATGACTCGAAAGATCGAAAACAATAAAACAGCTATAAATATTTCCCGGTTTACACGAAAATATAATCAAAATTCCTACGGCAAAAGTCAGTTCCAACGTTCCAACACACTACCAAACAATAATAATAAATAACAAATATTCAACAATTTAACTACTCATGAATCCTGTTGGAACGTGTTGTAACGCATTACTAAAATTTTTTACATAGCGTTTCTTTTTGTTGAAACGTGAAAACCCCAAAAACATGTTGGAATGTTCTAACAAAACGATATTTCATTGTTTTTCAACTATCTAAATCCGAAAAAACTGCTTTTGTTAGAACGGTGGAACTGCGGAACGAAAAACAGCCCCCACCATAAACAAAAATTTTTTTTCAAGCAGTTCTACAAAAGCAGCTCGATTGTCGATAAATGCAAGGCCTAATAAAAACGAAATGTTATACTATTCCTCGAACTGGAAGTTTTTACTGAATGAAATTCCAAGGCTCAGGAATTGAATAAATCTGTGGGCAATCCCAGGTTTCTTGTTTCTGGCTTGTTAGAGGCCATCGGCTCAGATAGGCACAAAAGATTAGATATAGCTGCCTTCCCTACAGGTTTTATTATCTGCCTTTTACAAACTGAATCAATAAGTTGGGAGAACGGAATGGAAGAAGGTTTAATTCCTAAGAATAACTCAAGGGTTTAACAAAGGAATCCGAAAGCGAACACAACTATTCGCTTCTAACAACAAAAGATAAGTCCTTTACGACATTAGAAACTCAAAAATGGGTTTTAATCCTGTGTTAAAACATCTGGCTTTCTCTGAAAGAGATATTCCGTACAAAAGAAATATAATGTAACTTTGCGAGAGATTCATCGATTCGTGCAGAAATAACTTCCAAAACAATTAACCTTTACAGATTTATGCATCCTTTACCAAATATTCTCATTGTTGATGATGTGCCCGGGAATCTTTCCCTGATAGAAATGTTTATCGATAAGAATGAAGCAAATCCAATTTTGGCTCTTTCGGGCGCTGAGGCCTTGCAGAAAACGAAAGGAGTTGAGCTGGCCTTGGCAATAATTGATATAAATATGCCCGAAATGGATGGCTTCGAACTTGCTACTTTATTGAACGAAAGCAGATTAGAAGATAAAGTGTCAATTATTTTAATTACTGGGGAAAATGCGGATGAAAACCAGATAATTGCAGGATACAATGCAGGAGCACTCGATTTAATTTTTAAACCGGTAGATGTTAAGATATTGCAGACCAAAATCAAAGTCTATCTTGATATCTTCTGCCAGAAAAGGGCACTTTTAAGAGAAACTGAGACTATCTTTGAATTGAACCAGATTGCAGAGATATTAAAAAATAATGGGGAGAAGTACCTTGGGTACTTTGAAAATGCCCCTAATGGCGTTTTAGTTCTGGATGAAAAAGGCAAGTGTTTAGAGGTTAACAAAGCTGCTTGCATACTCACCGGGTTTTCGGAGGCTGAATTACTGCAAATGTCGTTTTCGGATCTGCTGCCAGCAGAATCCATTGATACCGGAATGGCTCATGTCAGGAATGTGCCAAAACCAATGGCGTTGAAAGGGGACATGTTGTACAAGCATAAAAGCGGAACTGTAAGATGGTGGACGGTTGAATCTGTCAGGATTTCCGAAACACGTTTCCTGAGTTTTGTTATCGATATCACACATCGTATCGAACTGGAGGAATCGTTTAGAATACATCAGTGGGAGTTGGAAATGCAGAATGAAGAACTTATTGATGCAAGAAACGTTGCGGATGAAGCCGCCAAAAAATTTTCTGACTTGTACGACTTTGCCCCGATTGGTTTTTTTACCCTTTCTAAGGAAACAGTTATCAAGCAATTAAACCTGAGTGCTGCGCAATTATTGGGCAACGAACGGACAGAATTGTTAAACTGCAATTTCGACTTTTTTGTCTCCAATGATTCAAAACCTGTTTTCAATGATTTCATTAAAAGGGTATTCAAAAACAAATGCAAAGAAACAGTTGAGGTAAAACTTGATATTGGCAAATCGGATTACTTGAATGTTTTGCTTGTTGGCACAACAATCGACTATGGTATAAACTGCTTGTTAAATGTTACTGATATAAGCATTCAAAAACGTGCCGAAGAAATTATCAGGGCGGATGAAGTCAGAAAGTCTGCTGCCGAAGCAAGACGTTTGGCCGAAAAAAAACTTCAGGACAGCGAACAAATATTGCTGCAGGCACAAAAAATATCCCGGATTGGGTACTATATTACCGATATCAAAACTGAAAACTGGATAAGCTCGCCCATGCTGGATGAGATTTTTGGTATTGACGAGTCATTTGTAAGGAATATTGCGAATTGGTCAAAATTGGTTGCACCAGATTACAGGGAAAAATTAGTGAAATATTTCTATGAATCTATTGAGAATAGGCGCGGTTTCGAAATGGATTATAAAGTGATTAGGCCTAAAGATGGGAGGGAAGTCTGGGTTTCGGCAATTGGCGAATTCGATTTTGATACTGAAGGCAAGCCCTTGCGATTGCTAGGCGCAATACAAGATATCACTGAGCGAAAACGGAGCGAAGAAGCTATAGCGGAAACCATTTCGGAACTGGAGAAAAGTCAGGCTATCGCTCAACTCGGCAATTGGAAAATGCACATTGGGTCAAACAGCATTATATCATCAAAAGAAAACCTCAGAATATTTGGTTTTCCTGCTGGCAGCACCTGCACCTATCAGGAAATCCTTGATTGTATCCTTCCCGAATACCATGAGCTTCTAAATAAGTCGGTTACCGATGCTTTGCTTAGTAAGAGGCAGTATGCCACTGAGATAAAGATAAACAAAAAGGACACCGGCGAACTGAGGGTTATATATTCAGTGATAGCTTTCAGTTACGACACCAATGGCAAACCTGTTTCACTGTTTGGCACAAATCGGGATATTACCTTACAGAAACAAGTAGAAGAAGCGCTGAAACAAAGTACGGATAGGATGGAGCTGGCAACCCATGCCGGTGGTATAGGTATCTGGAACGTGGATATATTAACAGATACCCTCATTTGGGACGATCAGATGTTTGTGCTTTATGGAATTGATAGGAACAATAATAAATTAAACTATGAATCCTGGCAGTCAACTATTCATCCCGATGACCAGGAAAAGTGTTATAACGAATGGCAACAGACTTTTTTTCATAACAAAGACTATGATACCGAGTTCCGTGTTTGTTGGCCAGATGGCTCTATACACATGATCAGGGCGGTAGCCAACATACAGCGTGATGCCAATGGTAAACCATTAGGTATGATTGGTGTTAATTGGGATATTACAAAGCAAAGGCAACTCGAAGAAAAATTAAAATCGAGCGAAGCCAACTTCCGTGAATTTTTCGAATCTGTTCCCGATATAATATTAGTTGGAAACGAACTAGGAGAAGTAGTTTTTGCCAACCGTACAGCCCAACTCCAACTTGGCTTTTCGGTTGGAAACCCTGGTTTGGTTCAACTTTGGGATTTCTTCCCCGGTTCTGCACAGGGCGAATCAAAAGCAATAATCATGGCAAGCCTTTCTCGTTTACAAAACAACTGCAACTTGCTTATACAAAAAAGCGATAGTACACTTAAACCAGTAGAAGCCCATTTTTGGCTTGGGAAATGGAATGGTGAAAATTGCATTTTCGGACTTTGTAAGGACCAAAGCGAAATACAAGCTTCGTTGAGGAAATTCAATAAGTTCTTTTACAACAATCCTGCATTGCTTGCAATTTCCACCAATGGGGTTTTTACAGAGGTAAATGATAAATTCCTGCTTACTACCGAATATTTGGAACACGAAGTATTGGGAAAAACTTCTGAAGAATTAAATCTTTTTGTTAATCCTGGAAAACAAAAGAAAGCACAGTTCGAATTGTTGGATAAAGGCACGGTTCAAAACTTCGAATTGCAGATCAGGACAAAATCGGGCAAGGTACTTGATGGCCTTTTTTCTGCCGAAGTAATCGAGAACCATGAGAACAAGAGCTTTCTGACAGTAATGCTCGATATTACCACGAAGCGGGAGGTAGAGGATAAGCTTCAAAAAAAGGAACAGCTATACCAATCGTTGATAGAAACTGCCAGTGAAGGCATTGTAGTTGTTCAGGATCATAAAATAAAGTATGCGAACCCTAAAATGTTCAGTATTACAGGTTATGGTAATGATGAACTGATAACAACACCATTTATTGAGTTTGTACATCCTGAAGATAAGGAAATTGTGGCGAAAAATCATATCAAGAGGCTTAAAGGCGAGGCAGTCCCTTCCAGATATCAGCTGAGGGTGTTCCATAAAGACCAGCGTGTAATGTGGATTGAAATGAGCGGTGTAAAAATAGAATGGGATGGGCAGCCTGCCACAATGAATTTCCTTATGGATATTACAGACCGAAAGCGTGATGAAGCGCACCGCGACCAACAATTTGAATATGTTACAGCTTTGAATAAAATTGCCGAAATTATTATCTCAGATATGAATCCCGAATCTGTTTTAGAGAAAGCCAACGGCATTATTGGTAAAGTGCTTAACTTAGATCGGGCATTGATCTATCACGTCTCAATCGAAAAGAACCGGATTACTTCTTTATGCGAATGGTTGAAAAACGATAATCCACTTATTGCTCCTACAAAGGGGAGTTATACTTCTTTGGAAATGTTTTTAAATGGGTTAACCGAAATTTGGAGGACACACAAATACCTTACGAGTTATTCTGATGAGGTTAATGAGTTTTTTAACAAAGACAATTCAGCGAAAATTCTTCACGATGATTTAAAAATCAAGAGTTTGATTTGGTATCCCTTTGCTTTTGACCAACAGGGTTACTATTTGTTCACCTTAAACCAAATAATAGAGCATAGAAGGTGGACACCGGAGGAAATTCGTTTTCTTGATTCAATTGCAAAGCAAGTAAACCTGGCATTGCTCAAATTGGAGCTGATTGAACAATCGAGGCAAGCAGAAAAATCCTTGCGCGAGAACGAATCAAAACTTTTGGCGTCTCAGCGGATTGCACATATTGGCAGTTGGGAGTTAGACGATACGACCCACGAATTGTGGTGGTCTGACGAAACTTATCGCATTTTCGGGTATCAACCATTTTCAGTTCTTCCAACAATGGAGCTGTTTTCCCTTAGTGTCCATCCAGAGGATAGGCAATTTTTGAACGAAACAATTGTTTCCTGTGGGAATTTGCACACCTCAATGAATCTGGAACATCGTATAATTCTGCAAAACGGGGAAGAAAGAACTGTTCAAGAGCAAGCTGAAATCAAGTACAACAAAGCCGGTTTGCCGGTTAAATGGGTGGGCACAATACAGGATATTACCATAAAAAAGAAAATTGAACAAGAATTGAAAAATTCATTCGAGCAGTTGCGCAATTTAACCCAACATATAGAGAGCGTGAGAGAAAGCGAAAGGGTTTCTATTTCGCGCGAACTGCACGACGACCTTGGGCAGTCACTTACGGCAATTAAAATAGATTTGAACCTGATCAAAAAAAATGTAGCTGAAAAAGAAACCGTGGTGAAAATCGATAAAGTTTCCAATCTTGTAGGCGATACGATAAAAACCGTGCAGCGGCTTACTTCTCAATTGAGGCCGGATATTATTGACGACCTTGGCCTGGAAGCAGCCCTTGAATGGTACACAAACGAATTTGCTCAACGGTATGGCATCGATTTATTGCTAAATGTTGAAGCATTCCCGGAGTTCTCCTCTACTGCTTCCCTTAACATTTTCAGGGTAGTACAGGAAGCCTTAACCAATATTGCCAGGCATTCGAAGGCGACTCGCGTTGAAATAGGATTTGCCGAAACCGATAATTCTTTTATTCTCACCATCTCTGATAACGGAATCGGCATAACAGAAAAGGAGAAGACATCCAGAAGCTCTTTTGGCCTCCAAAGCATGAAGGAGAGGGCAATTTCGCTTGGTGGGAATATTGAAATTTCCGGAAAAAGTGGCACAGGTACAGTTATTAAACTCAGGTTGCCGTTGATTTAAATAAAATTGTGTATTTTGCGGACGCAAAACGCAAACACAATAAAGGGCTTATTCAACAAGGATTGGAGCAACTAATCGGATTTGAAAATATGACCCAATCCCTGATGGGGCGAAATTAACGATGGGAGGCAGTTCTTCGAGAACCCATTCCCTGAAAGGGCGAACAAACAAATCAACTTCTTATGAAAATCCTTATTTGTGATGACCATAAAATTGTGCGCGACGGCCTAAGGCGGATCCTTCAGCAGCAGCAAGAAACTACATTTATTAGCGAAGCTGCAAATGGGGATGAAGCAATAAGCCTGTTAAAAACCGAATTGTTCGATATAGTTTTATTGGATATTACCCTTCCTGGAAGGAGCGGGTTAGAAGTGCTGCAATCGGTAAAGCAAAAATGGCCATCAACAAACGTATTGATGTTGAGCATGCACCCACAGGAACAGTATGCCATACGTGCGTTAAAACTTGGGGCTTCAGGCTATCTTACTAAAGATGCAGCTTCCGAAGAGTTGCTTGAGGCTGTGCAAAAAGTAGCGAAAGGTGGAAAATATATTTCACATTCACTTGCCGAAAATCTCGCACTGCATGTTGGCAGCGATGAATATCAACAAAAACATGATATACTTTCTGTTCGCGAATTTGAAATTTTAATAAAACTTGCCAATGGAAAATCGCTGCAAGAAATTGGAAACGAGCTTTTTATATCCATCAAAACAGTGAGCACCTACCGAAGCCGCATTATGGAAAAAATGGAATTGAGCAAAAATACCGACCTTACAAAATATTGCATCGAAAACAAATTGATATAAGCCCATTGTTTTTTACTGATTATCCATTATTGACAAGTTGAAGAAAAGTTATAAAACATATATCCTTTTTTTATCTTGCAACTTTCGCCCTATTATAATTTAATTGTTTTGAATTCGTACATCTTAGTGAAACTATCTAAATAACTTCCCCGAAACAAAAATCGGAATCTCCTTATTAATATGTATAAAACTCCACTTATGGATGTGTCGTTTATCAAACATAACGTCCCTGACGGGCATATGCGTCAACTTAATTCTGTTTCGTTCATCAATTGTTGGATAAAATTAGTCCGGGAACGAATATCATACGAGCAGTATTTTACAAGGTTTGTTTTTGCAATTTCAATATCAGCACTGTTGTTAGGCAGGTCTAATGCAAATGCAATCATGATGGTTAAAAAATCCAGGTTTTGGGTTAAAAAGTTGAAGAGTTTCAACAAACTTAAATCCCTTTGATGTTCTTTCCTTATTTTGTTAAAACTTGGGCTATATACACAATGCACGTAAATAACGATCATGATAAGCCTTGCGATCAACAATGTCCTTAATTGGGATTCAGAAACATCATGGCATTTTGCAAACCCGGCATGGCTTTTCCAGGCTTTAAAAATGATTTCAATCCGCCACCGCAGAGAATATAGTTTATAAATTTGTTGGAAACTGGCAGATTCTTTCGGGATGGTGGTTAAAAAAATTGTCCAACCCATTAAATCCAGCACATCCTTAGAAGGATTATGGCCACATGCATCCCTTTTAGCTTTGGCTCTCCTTCGGCTGGCAATCTCCTGGTTCACAGGGACTGCGACAATCCTTACTTTGGTGCGCAGTTCGTTGTTTAAAC
>CAIRHD010000440.1 GCA_903878265.1 uncultured Bacteroidales bacterium
GATTATGATACGTCGTTGCTTGGAGCCAAACCCACAAGTGCAAAAGATTTATGACGCCTTGAAATATAAATACACCCCCTTCAAAAAGAAAAAATCTGTAGTACACAAATCTGAACTCTAGGACTGCCAATTCATTGAACAACAATCATCTCTTTCGGGTTAGCTGCAAAATGGGCTAAGTTATACAGACGGACAGCAAAAGGAATTTGTTGATTGGATTTATTCGGCTAAAACCGACGATACAAAAGTTGAAAGAATTGCCCAAACGCTTAACAAGTTTGTAAAGCAGGAAAATTGAGAAAATAATTTGCGGGTTTATTAGAACAGAAAAAACAGCAAATAGCCACCAAAAAGGGATATGTGCATCACCCAGCGATTATTCCCGGTATTATCAGTTAATTAATTCAAAAAAACCTTTTTCAATATTGTAGCAATATATTTCGCCTGTTTCTATAATGTAATACCAACCGCTGATGCTCAGTGTGCCTTTTTCGAATTTTTCGGCAATATACGGGTAAGTAAGCAAATGCTTTATTTGCTCTACCACGTTCATTTGTTCGGTAAGCCATTCCCTTGAGGCATGATTTCCGTCGGGCAAAATCTGAAGTACTTTCTCTTTCACAGGTAGCGCCAGCTCAAGCCATTTGCGGGTATGCGGCAGTTTTTGGAAATAGGCTTCCGGTTTGAACAAAGCTGCACAGCCCCCACAATTGGAATGCCCACAGATAACAATATTTTCGACTTCCAAAGCCTGAACGGCAAATTCGATAGCCGAAATAGTTGCCAGGTAATCGCCTGTATGCTGAAATGGAGGCACCAAATTGGCAACGTTTCTGATAATAAACAATTCGCCAGGCATAGTGGTGGTTATCATTCCCGGCACCAAACGCGAATCGGAGCAGCCAATAAACAGGGTATGAGGGTTTTGCTCTTTACCAAGTTCGAAAAACAATTTCTCGTGTGTTTCAAAATCATTCTGCCGGAAAGCAACGGCACCCTCTATAAGTTTTTTCATAATTACACTGTTTGCTGTTCAGATGGCAAAAATACTTGGATAATGGTTCTGCTATTAGAGGGGTTGAATTGCCTTATTAAACGCGATGCAACCTGATTAGACAATAATTTGATTTTCATCCGGCTGCTTGAAAATCGATCTCCAAAGCAAATTTTTCTACCAGACATAACATTGATTTGGTAAAATAGTTTTCGTCCTCATCCAATCCAAAATACCACATCTACAATCAACCCCTCGCCGGCTTGTATTTCGATACTTTTAAAATCTGCTGCGAATTGGTGTTTTCCATAAGCTGTTTCAGTGTTGAGCCGTCCGATTCTTTCATATATTCACGAACGATTTGCCATCCAATAAAAGCCCCAAGCCTTCCTGGCGATTCGGCCGCAAATCCAGCCGTAAAAGGGGCATCTGTCATCATTTTTGAAATGCCTTGAGGGTTGGACGAAAAAAGCAATTGGTTTTGGATTATAAATGACCAAATCTCACTTTCATTTTTTCGGCTCCAAGCCAATTGATCGGTCGAAAAACCAATCTTAAATTCATCCTTACAATCAGGCAAAACCACATCGAGAAAATATAAGGCTTTCCCGGCTGTAAGCATTTGATCCAGCAGGGAATTTCGTCTATCGTCAACTTTGATAATATTGTCGGATACAGCCAACATACATTGTGGCAGAATAAAATCCTGTGTAAAACGCAAAGTCTTATATTTTGGTAAACCTGCTTTTTGATAGGCAGTTACATCGCTGCCCAGAAAAATATCAAGCCCTATAGCCATTGCCGTATCTGAAAAATAAACTGGGTTATCCACATCCAGACCCGAAATATAGGTATAAACAGAAGGAACCGGCTTTTCGGGATAATACTGGATGAAGCGACCGATAGCATCGGTAAGTTTATTTTCAAGAAAAGAAATATCAGGATATTTTTTTTCGGAAAGGTTGTACAATTCCCTGATGTTGGGATCATTCAGGAAATTATAAATCCTGAGCATGCTCATTGTATCCTGCCACTGGTTTCCCAGAAAAAAAGCATAATCAGGGTAAAGCGAAGCCATTCCTGCACGAAGGTGGTTTTTTTTGATTCTAAACAGTGCTTGTTCGTAACGCTTAATTGCTATTTTGCTTTCGGAACCTTTTCCATCTGGTAATGCAGGGACAGTAATTTCTGAACCCTTGTTATTGCAAGCTTGTAGGAAAAGCAGTGTTAACGATATGAAAATGAAATAATTGCGCAAGGCGATTTTGGTCATAGTTTGTCGGGTTCTATTTGGTTGAAAACCATTGGAGTCTTCTTTATTGCATTTTCATTCACTTTACAAGAACTTTACCCCAAGGCTCACATTGAACATATCGTTTTTCAGGCTTAAATCGTTGGATCCGCCATACAAATTATCAATTCCCAACTCGTAGCGAACATCTAAAGTCATAAACAAAATATCAAGTCCGGCACCCATTTGCACCGACCATGTACTGTTTTTCAAATCGTCAACCGACTCAATAGGCCATGCACTTCCCACATCCGCAGGGCTGAGTTTCTTGTTGAGAACATAAGTAAAAGCCGGCCCAGCCAATACCCGAAAATTAACAATTCCTTTGTTAATAAGTTTATACCCAAGAATGGCAGGAATTTTTAAGGATTTAAGCGTGTAATCTCGGCTTTGAACCGATGAGCCCATACTTTTGCTCAATGTGCCGCTAACAACCTGATAATTGGCTTCGGGCTGGAAGTACAACCTGGAACCAAGCCTGATGAATGCGCCCACCTGCAACGAATTCTTGATGCTGGTTTGAATGGAATCCAGGTTATCAGTCAAAGTATTGGAGTTATACCCGATTTTCGGCCCGATACTAAAGCCAATTCCCTGAGCAGTGGCAAGAAACGAAGATGCCACTAATAAGCTAAATAGAAGAACCTTTTTCATGTGTCGTATTTTTGTTACTAACGGATTTAATCCTTAGTTAGTATTTGCTTTTAATCCCTAACCCAGCAAAATTACGTAATATGTATTTTTAATTTTTCGAGCATCGCCACAGAAGGCTTTGTAATGGGTTCCATGACCCAAGAATCATTTATCCTGACTTTCTTCATTTCGTAAAGGTGCAGCATAAAGTCGCAAACTGAGTATCTCTCGAGCATTTTGTTCTGTTTGAGCATCGAAAAGATGATATAGTACCATTGAATGGCTATGTGGTTGATGAACATCCACCCTTCCAAGGCATCTTCGTTCTGCATATAAGTCCTATCTGCATGTAATACATTTTTTATTCCGTCAAACATCACCTCTATGTTGTTCCTACTTTTATACGAGCTGTAAACATGTTCTGCATTATTAGTATCCATATTTGATGCAATGGCAATGGTCCCGAATTGTTCTGTTTTATCATAGAACTTTTGTATTTGGTAATATTCAGGCATGCTTTCGATCCTGTTCAGATAATCTTTTTCTTCATTGACCCTAAGCTTGTCGTCTTTAAACAAAAACAGTTTTTGTCCCTGGCATTCATAAGATGTGTACCAGATATAGCGATCTTCAAATTTGAAATATGGAAGCTCTTTAGGCTGTAGTTTTTCATATTCTATAAGTGCGCTATCCCGTCTGAGCGGTATTATGTAATGCAATCCTTCCTGTTGCAGGTTTTCGACATTGTTTTTCGAATAAAACCCTTTTTCCGCAACCACAACCGCATCTGTAATGCCGCTTTCTTGTATGCATAGTTTAAACCCATTCACTTCCCGTATGTCCCCCGAATAGAGTCGGTAGAAAACAGGTTGTACCAAGCTGGGCGAATAGATGTAGAGCAGGTTAAACTGTTTGTCAAAAACCATGTCGCTGTTATATCCTTCTTTGGAATACCGCATCTTATCTGAGGCGCTAAACATATTGGTCATATCCACCATTACATAATCATCGGGTTTGATAAAGCTTTTCATATAAGCTGTGATGTTGTTGCGCATGGAGCCAATATTCCTTAGGGTGGTGCTGAAATACTTTTCGCTAAGGATAGTTTTGTCATTTATGCTCAACATGCTTTTGGATACATGGAAGGCCATGTTTTTGATCGGGCTATTATGCACCAACCGCGTATAAGCCATGTAGGTTATCGCTTGGGAAGCTTCAGGAAAGAACTGATTCAATTTAGCTGCTATGGTTTGGCTGTATTGCGTGAGAAAAGAGGTGAAACCACATTCCCGCACACAAATTTTGGACAAATCGATACCTTTGGATGCTTTCTCGGCCAGCTCAAGCTTTTCGGATTTTAGAAACCCGTCTTCTTGTGTGATGCCGCCAAGCAACTTGCCGGTAACTTTCTTTGCCCTTTTAAGGGTGGGATCATACCTGGAAGTAACTGCATACAAGTAATAATGTCCCCTGATAAGCCGCAGTTCTGTCCCGGGCAAACGGTGAACAGTTGCCCAATCGGGATGGTGGGATTTGACTTTCTCTTTCATGATAAATAATTACGTGGTTACGTAATACAAAATAACGACAAAAAAACATTATAAGTTATACTGGCTTGCTTTTTATGAAATATATTACGTAATACGGGCTGGGTTAGGGGTTAACTACATTTATCTTGAAGCGGAATTGCTGGCGTTGGGAATTTTTTAAATTGCACTAAAAACTTATGTTTTTTCGATAAAACCAATTGGCTATTGCATACAGTAATCGAATTTGAATAATCTGCCAAAAATTGTTGCTATTTCAGTTTAAATGCGAGGCATTTAATAGTTGCTTATTGCAAAATGCATATTCATGTGGCAAAAAAATTATATGTATTTAATAAACAGATATATGCATTTCATTTGATGTAATAAAGAAGTAATACCTCACATAGGATTGTTGTATATATGATGCAACGCAAAATTTTTCTATTTTTCAATGGCAACCTATATTTGCAGATGCAATTCAAATAAATTCCTTCTTGTAGCACTAACAGTACAAAATATTTTTTTGCTGTGCTAAGATTAACCCTAAAACAAACCAAAAATCATGAAAAAACAATTTACAATTTCATTTCTTAGCCTACTCCTTTCAGTGTTTTGCTATGGACAAGCATTGAATCTGCCTGTAAATTTTGAAAATGCAACGCTCAATTATTACGCATTAATCGATTTTGGTGGAAATTCTTCCGAAATAGTTGTTGATCCTACCAGTGCAACCAACCATATTGTTAAGACTATAAAAACGGCAACTGCTACAACTTGGGCTGGAACAACTGTGGGTGGTACAGTTGGTTTTGCCACCCCGATTCCTTTTGCCGCCGGTTCAACCACCATGAGCGTAAAGGTATGGTCGCCAACTGTTGGAACGCCAATCCGCCTGAAAGTAGAAGTTGCCTCTAACGGTGCTATAAGTGTGGAAACAGAAGTATTAACAACCGTGGCTTCCGCTTGGGAAACTTTGGTTTTCGACTTTAGCAACCAAGCTGCAGGTACGGCTGCCTTAAACCTTGCCAATTCCTACAACAAAGCATCCATGTTCTTTAACTTCGGCACAACCGGGGGAGCAGCTGGTCCTCAGACATATTACTGGGATGATTTGGAATTTATAGGCGTACCTCCGGCAGCGGTCTTAAATCTGCCTATTACCTTCGAGAATACGACAACAAATTTTTATGGTTTGACTGATTTTGAGGGAAATCAATCTGAAATAGTTGTTGATCCTACCAGCGCTACCAGCCATGTTGTTAAGACCATAAAAACAGCAACTGCTCAACCTTGGGCCGGTACAACCGTTGGTGGGACAGTTGGTTTTGCAACCCCGATTCCTTTTGCTGCTGGAGCAACAAGCTTGAGTGTAAAGGTATGGTCGCCAACAGTAGGAACTCCAATACGCCTTAAGGTGGAAGATTCCAATAGCGGAGCCATAAACGTTGAAACCGAAGCACTAACCACCGTGGCTTCCGCTTGGGAAACATTGGTTTTTGACTTCAGCAACCAAGCAACTGGGACGGCTGCCTTAAGCCTTGACAATTCCTACAACAAAGCATCCATCTTCTTTAACTTCGGGACATCCGGGGGAGCAGCCGGGGAGCAGACGTACTACTGGGACGATATGGAATTTGTACCAGCGCCTCCGCCACCCGCATTAAATTTGCCGGTTACCTTCGAAAATACTACATCTGGTTTTTATGGTTTGACTGATTTTGAGGGAAATTCATCTGAAATAGTTGTAGATCCCACGAGTGCAACCAACCATGTTGTTAAGACCATAAAAAATGCTACTGCCCAAACTTGGGCCGGTACAACTGTGGGAGGAACAGTTGGTTTTGCAACCCCGATTCCTTTTGCCGTTGGCTCAACCAGCATGAGCGTAAGGGTATGGTCACCAACAGTAGGAACTCCAATACGCCTGAAAGTGGAAGCAGCCAGTAATGCAACCATAAGCGTGGAAACTGAAGCTCTTACAACGGTGGCTTCCACATGGGAGACATTGGTTTTCAACTTCAGCAACCAGTCTGCAGGAACAGCAGCCTTAAACCTTGCCAATTCCTACAACAAAGCAACCATGTTCTTCAACTTCGGGGCAGTGGCCGGGGCACAGACATACTACTGGGACGATATGGAATTTGCAAGCGCACCTCCGCCACCGGCATTAAATTTGCCGGTTACCTTCGAAAATACTACATCTGGTTTTTACGGTTTGACTGATTTTGAGGGAAATTCATCCGAAATAGTTGTTGATCCAACCAGCGCAACAAACCATGTTGTTAAGACTATAAAAATGGCAACGGCTCAAGCTTGGGCCGGTACAACCGTAGGCGGAACAGTTGGCTTTGCAACCCCGATTCCTTTTGCTGCTGGAGCAACAAGCTTGAGCGTAAAGGTATGGTCGCCAACAGTAGGAACCCCAATACGCCTTAAGGTGGAAGATTCCAATAGCGGAGCCATAAACGTTGAAACCGAAGCACTAACAACCATGGCTTCCACTTGGGAAACATTGGTTTTTGACTTCAGCAATCAGGCAACGGGATCGGCAGCCTTAAACCTCGCCAATTCCTACAACAAAGCATCCATCTTCTTTAACTTCGGGACAGCCGGGGGAGCAGCCGGGGAGCAGACATACTACTGGGACGATATGGAATTCGTTACTCCTCCGCCTGCTCCGGCAGTGGATCTTCCTGTAACTTTCGAAAATGCAACCATGAATTACGGCTTGACCGATTTTGGTGATAATTCTTCCGAAATTGTTGTTGATCCTACTAATGCAACCAACCATGTAGTTAAAACCATAAAAATGGCTACTGCTGCGCTTTGGGCTGGTACAACCGTGGGAGGAACCGTGGGGTTTGCCAACCCGGTTCCTTTTGTCGCCGGATCCACAAGCATGAGTGTAAGGGTTTGGTCGCCAACAGCAGGTATCACAATACGCCTTAAAGTGGAAGCTGCCAGTAACCCAACCATAACAGTTGAAACAGTAGCTCTTACAACCGTGGTTTCCACGTGGGAAACTTTGGTTTTCAACTTCAGCAACCAAGTATCAGGAACTGCAGCTTTAAATCTTACCAATTCCTACAACAAAGCATCCATCTTCTTTAACTTCGGGACAACAGGGACAACCGCCGGTGCGCAGACTTACTACTGGGATGATATGGAATTTGTACCTGTGCCTCCGCCACCGGCATTAAATTTACCTGTTACCTTCGAAAATACGACATCAGGGTTTTATGCCTTGACCGATTTTGGTGATAATTCTTCCGAAATTGTTGTTGACCCTACTAATGCAACCAACCATGTAGTTAAAACCATAAAAATGGCTTCTGCTGAGTTTTGGGCTGGTACAACTGTAGGTGGAACAGTCGGCTTTGCCACGCCAATACCTTTTGCCGTAGGTTCAACCAGTATGAGCGTAAGATTATGGTCGCCAACAATTGGAACTCCAATCCGCCTTAAAGTGGAAAATGCCGCTAATGGGGGCATAAGCGTGGAAACCGAAGCACTAACCACCGTGGCTTCCGCTTGGGAAACCTTGGTTTTCGACTTCAGCAACCAGGTATCAGGAACTGCATCTTTAAATCTTGCCAATTCCTACAACAAAGCGTCCATCTTCTTTAATTTCGGAATAACGGGATCACAAGCCGGTGCGCAAACTTACTACTGGGATGACATGGAATTCGTTGCTGCTCCGCCTGCTCCGGTTCTAGATCTTCCTGTAACTTTCGAAAATGCAACCTTGAATTACGGACTGACCGATTTTGGGGAAAATTTATCCGAAATAGTTGTTGATCCCACAAGTGCACCTAACCATGTGGTTAAAACTATAAAAACGGCTACTGCCGAAACCTGGGCAGGAACAACCGTAGGCGGAGCCGTTGGATTTGCCACACCGATTCCTTTTGCCGTAGGTTCAACCAGTATGAGCGTAAGGGTATGGTCGCCAACAGTGGGAACTCCAATCCGCCTTAAAGTGGAAAATGCTGGCAATGGAGGCATAAGCGTGGAAACCGAAGCACTAACCACCGTGGCTTCCGCTTGGGAAACCTTGGTTTTCGACTTCAGCAACCAAGCTTCAGGGGCAGCCTTAAACCTTGCCAATTCTTATAATAAAGCATCAATCTTCTTTAACTTCGGAATTACCGGTGGACAGGCAGGTGAGCAGACTTATTATTGGGATGACATGATTTTTGGGGTGACTGGCAAAAAACTGACTGCCAAATTATTCCTCGAAAGTTTGTATGATATACCTTCCGGCTTGATGAAACAGGCTATGGCTGTTGTGTCAACTCCAAAATATGGGGATGGTATTGCCGATCAGGTAACTATTGTTCTGCATAATGCCACTGCACCTTTTGATGTCGTTCACACTTTTAGCGATGTGAATCTCAATACAGACGGAACACTAACAATCAACACCGTTCCAGAAAACATTAGCGGTTCGTATTATGTGGTTATTAAAAATCGGAACCATATCGAAACTTGGAGTTCAATTCCAGTATCGTTCTCGGGTAGCTCGACCACTTATGATTTCACCGACGCTAATTCAAAGGCGTATGGGGAAAACATGAATAAACTTGCACCGGGGATTTATGGCATTTATACTGGGGATACTAATCACGATGGTATAATTGATACATCAGACTTGATTGAGATCGAGAACAGTTCACTCGGATTTTTATCGGGCTATATTGATACAGATGTTAATGGCGATGGGATGGTGGATGCACTTGATTTGATAATGACAGACAATAATGCGGCGAATTTTGTTTTGGCAAAAAAACCGTAATTGTAGTTGTTCACTGATTGGATAAAAAAATCAGGAAGCCCTTTGCGCCCCAATCAAAAATCCTCCATAGATTAGCGAATTCGCTTGTAAGACTTGAAGCCACTCCGAATAGCCTAGTTTTTCAACAAAGTGTTGCGCCGAGCTTAATGTCATTTCGCAAATTTATAACTTTAGTTTAAGAAGGCTTTATGAGTTTTTAGACATAATGGCTTTGTGACATTTCATCATTTTATGATTTTTGGGGAAGCGTTTATTTTGTATTTTCAAATAAACGCTTCTCTTTTTTAGCATATAGCTGAAGGCGTGTCCTATTTGAAATTACCACTGCTGGCTCCAGATTGAGCAAAGATTTTTTCAAATAATATTTCCCGGCTCCGAAAGAACCTAAAAGGAGATCAAATGGAAACCTGAAATAACTGCTTTAGCTGGTTTGAGCAGCTTTAATGACACTTTTCGGGAGAAAATGATGAGAGTTTTAAAGCGAATTCCCTGATGAAACGTCCTATTACCATTCCTCAATGGCAAGAAAACCTTAATTTTGCCAAAAACAATTTTTCATGAGCCATTCAACACCTGCTAACCGGACCGAACTTTCAGCATTAGGCGAATTTGGGCTTATAAAGCATCTTACAAGTGCTTTTATCAACGAGCAACCTTCCACCATTAAAGGCATTGGCGACGATGCCGCTGTTATCGACTATGGCGAAAAAGTAACATTGGTTTCCACTGATTTGCTCGTCGAAGGGGTTCATTTCGATTTATCGTATATGCCTTTGCGGCACCTTGGATATAAATGTGCGGCAGTAAATTTTTCGGATATAGTTGCCATGAATGGAAAGCCGCGGCAGCTATTTGTTGGCATTTCGGTTTCGAACCGTTTTCCGGTCGAAGCACTTGAGGAAATTTACGAAGGCATCCACCTGGCCTGCAAACGCTATCATGTTGATCTGGCTGGTGGCGATACGACCTCCTCGTTGCATGGTTTGTTCCTTTCACTTACCGTTACCGGAGAAGCTGAAAAACAAGATGTTGTATATAGAAATACGGCTAAAGAAAACGATTTGATATGCGTAAGCGGCGATCTAGGAAGTGCATATATGGGTTTGTTGTTGCTTGAGCGCGAAAAAAAAGTTTACCAGGCGGACCCGGGAATGCAACCCGATCTTTCAGGGTTTGATTACATCCTCGAAAGGCAACTTAAACCGGAACCACGAACCGACATTATCGAACTTTTGAAAACCGTGGGTGTAAAACCTACTGCTATGATCGATATTTCAGATGGCCTGGCCTCCGAAATCCTCCACATTTGCGAAGATTCTGGATTGGGTTGCAGGATTTACGAAGATAAAATCCCATTGGATGCTATGACAATTGCCGCTGCCGAAGAGTTTAATATCCAGCCTGTTACAGCGGCCATGAATGGTGGCGAGGATTACGAGCTTTTGTTCACGATAAATATGAACGATTTCGAAAAAGTAAAGGGCCTCGAAGGGATAAGTATTATTGGCTATACAACGGAACTGAATGCAGGTGTTTTTATGGCGAGCAACAATGGGCCGCTCATAAAAATAGAAGCTTTGGGTTGGAATCACATGAGGGATGTTGAGTAGGGGTTTTGATAAGTACCTTTTAACTGAAGTGAAAATAGGGCAAAATGCAAAGGGCAAAATGCAAAGGCGATGAGTTGAGATTTCGGTGTTAGTATAGTTGAACGCAAGCCTAAACAAAACCTGGAAGAACCTGCAAGTGTTCCTCATTTTTCTATAAATCTTATAAATCGAGCCTAAACTAATTGGCATCTAATTTATAATTAAGCTGTTGCAATCTATATTTAAGATACATAGCATAACTCCATTTCAGCTATTTTAGAACTTTTATATTAAAAAGTGAATTAGTGCATATCAATTTGTTTTAACTTTGCAAGCTACATTTATATAAAACACATCATCATGGGTAAATTAGGTCCAACCGAAATAATTCTTATTCTGGCCATAGTACTTTTGCTTTTTGGCGGCAAAAAAATCCCTGAACTTATGAAAGGCATGGGAAAAGGAGTGAAAAACTTCAAGGACGGTATGAAAGAAGACGAACAAGACCCTAAGTCGGAGACAAATACAAGCAAATAGCAACTGGTTTTTGATACAAAAAATAATTTTCATCAACTGATTTGTTGATTTCAAACTGAGAAAAATTATTTGTTGCAATACCAAACTGCGGTTGGTATCGTTATGCGTTTCAACAAAAGTTGTAAACTAATTATATAAAAGGCACATTTTAATACATGTGTTTTTATATTTTTATCAGGCATACTAATATCCTAAAGTTTTGGGATGTTAGATGTTAGGTCTATTTAAATACAGGAAATAAAGAATGAAAAAAACACTGAACATAATAATTATCTTTTTTCTGGGAATCTCCGGATTGTTGCATGCCCAGCAGGCGGGCGAATACACCATTCCCGAAAAACCTACTGGAGATTTTGAATTGATCAACGATAATTTTATTGTTTCAGCTTTAGATAGCTTGAGTACGCTCAAATATTTCGAAAGCAGCGAAAACACCAAAAACCGCTTAAACAACAACAAATACAATTTCCTCCCCAATTTTATACCTACTTATCCCGATTCGGTTTACTATTACCGCATGCAAAGGCTTGATGTAGAGTCGCCAATGGCGTTGACCTACAACCCTTATGTTCGTATGTTTATTGATATGTATGCTAACAAAAAGCGTGGCACAACTTCGCGCGTTTTAGGCTTGGCTCAAATGTATTTCCCGATTTTCGAACAGCAACTCGACAAATACGATGTGCCTCTGGAACTCAAATATCTGGCAATAGTCGAGTCGGCACTAAATGCAAAAGCGCGGTCGAGGGTAGGAGCCGGTGGATTGTGGCAATTTATGTATTATACCGGTAAAGTTTACGGGCTTGAGGTAACTTCTTATGTTGACGACCGAAACGATCCTTTGAAGGCAACCGTAGCTGCATGTCGGTATTTCAACGATTTATACAATTTATACCACGATTGGCTACTTGTTCTTGCTGCTTACAATTCAGGCCCAGGCAATGTGAACAAAGCAATCAGGAGATCGGGTGGCAAAATGACTTTTTGGGAAATCATGGCTTATCTACCACGCGAAACACGCGATTATGTGCCAGCTTTTATAGCAGTAAATTATGTGATGGCCTACTCCAACGAGCATAACATTTACCCTGTTATGCCCAAGATACTTTACCATGAAACAGATACAGTTGCAACGCATCAGCCTCTAACATTGGGAATACTTGCCGATAAATTGAAACTCAGCAATACCGACCTCGAATTCCTCAACCCTACTTTTCGCACAGGTTTCATCCCGGCAACTCCAACAAACCCATTTTATATCCGTCTGCCTCAAAAATCAATTGCCGATTTCATAAACAACGAAACTTCGTTTTATGCCTATTATCAGCTAAAAGGCTACGACCCTAATCAGTTTAAGCCCACTGATGATGCTGATTACGATGTTATTACAAAACGGATTACCATTAAAGTCCGCAAAGGAGAAACACTTGCTACCATTGCGCGTAAATATGATTGTTCATCTTCGGAAATCAAAAAATGGAACAAGTTAAAAAAGTCGTCGGTTTATAAAGGACAGGCACTAAAAATTTATATTCAAACACGGCAACCGGCAGTGCAAGCCAAAACTCCAAAAGCTGTTCCCGAAACCCAAAATATAGCTGCAAATCCCGATTCGTTAAAAACAGATATTGCCAATAATAGTGTTGAGGAAAAATCAGTTGTTAAAACAGTAAAACCTGTGTATCATGTGGTTAAAAAAGGTGAAAGTATAGGAAAAGTTGCAGCAAAATACCATGTTACGAACAAAAATCTTTTGGCTTGGAACAATCTGAAAAGCAACAATTTAATGGTGGGACAAAAACTTAGGGTAAATGCGCCCGGTAAAATAATTGTTGAAGAAAGCTTGGCAAAAAACCCGCAATCTGGTAGAGAAAAATCTAATGAACAATCACAGAAGTTTTCATCGGATGCAAAATACTACGTCGTAAAAAAGGGAGATTATCTTTCTAAAATTGCCACTGAGAATGGAGTTACAGCGGAAGAACTTGTTTCGTGGAATTCCTTGGAAACCAATAGTTTGCTGACTGGCCAAAAACTACGCGTAAACCCTCCCGACAGTGGGAACAACACCAAGCTGGGCAATACTGACGTTGCAAAAAAAGCGGATGTTGACACCACTAAAGCAAACCTGAAAATGGTTTATTATACCGTTAAAATGGGTGATACCTTGTGGAGTATTTCGCAAAAATACAATGGGGTAACCATTGACCAGTTGAAAGAATGGAACAAACTATCTGGCACGGTTGGGCTTAAAGTCGGGCAAAAACTTAAAGTGATTTTACCGGAAGGATAAAATCGGTAGATTTAAGAAATGAGAAGTCCAAATTTAAATTATCTGCGAAAATATTTGAACCCAAAAGCTTGGTTTTAGTTTTCATCAACACTCCTATTCTAAGCTCACGCTTTCTTTCCTTTCTCAAACTGATAATTGTAAAACTATTGGTTTATTCACGCATTTATTTATCAATCGATCAAGATGTGGATTAAAAATACGTTTTTTGTCCTATTTGCAATAGTCCTTTCGGCTTCTTGCACTAAAAATAAGGGTGGAAATTCAACTGGCAATACGTCAGAAATACTTGTAGTTTGCGATAGTGTAAAATGGGCAGGCGCAATTGGCGACACTTTACGATCAGAATTTATGCGCCCGATGGATGGCCTTCCACAAGAAGAATCTGGTTTCGGCATTGTTTTTGTTTCAGAAAATAATTTTAGCAAAGCATTACATTCGCATCATTCTATTTTAATTGTTGATATTGATGTTGTTACTGTGAACAGCAAAGTTGAAACGCTTAATGATGAATGGTCGCAGCCACAACGTGTCGTAAAAATAAGAGCAAGTTCCGATACTGCCTTTTTTGGTGTTTTCGCAAAACACCTTGGAGCTATAAATGAATTGTTCAACCAAAATGAACGGGCAGTTTTACGGTTGGCAAATGCACAAAACCGAAATTCGGAATTAGAAAAGTATCTAAATGACGAATTTGGAATTGCAATGACAATTCCCAATAATTTTGTTTTAGCCGGAAAATCAAAGGGTTTCCTTTGGCTACAAGAAAAAATAGACATAAATAATTATTTGCTAATGGTTTATACTTTTCCTTATAGCGATACGGCACAACTAAACCCAGCGGCTGTGCTTGCCAACAAGGAAAAGTATTCAGATTTTATAAACAAAAGCGAATCAGGAGATTTGATTGCGACTAACGAGCGATATGTCAAAACACCTGTATCGGAGAGAATAGTTTTTAAAGGAATGTGTGCGCTCAAAACCAGCGGTTCACAGAAATCGGACAGGGATTCGTTGGATTGCCCATTTATAAACTATACAATCGTTGATGCCCCACGCAAGCGAATTGTAGTATTTGATGGAATTGCGTTTCCTCAAAAAAATCCGATTCGCAGTTTCATCCGCCAGTTTGAATCCATAATCTGGGAAGCCGAATTTAGTACACAAGAACAGGTTAAATAGCGATTGATAGGAATGTGTTTACTTCTACTTTACCTTAATAAAATACAAACCACAATAAGCACATTAGACCACAATAGGGATACTGATTTCAACATTAATGGTGATTTTTAGATTTTTTGGATGCCATAAGCCATAAATATGCAACGTTTTAGCATTAATAGCAACTGGTTTTTCTGTTGTTCTTAGATCACCATTATAGTTCCAAATATTTGTCAGGTTAATTTTAGTAAAGTAGAATTCATGCCTTTTGCAAAATTTTTAACCCTGATAGCTTGCGATACAAAGACTATGCAACTTTGTGCCATCCTGTTGAAAATTCAGTGTTCAATTTCATTTCGTATATATAAAACAGGTACATAAATCACTACTTTTGCATAATCAAGGCTGGTAATTATGAAACTAACTTTTCATAAGGGCACTGTTCCCAATTTTCTATTTTTATTAATTTTCCTGTTCTATTCATGCGAACCTCCCGCTACTGGATTCGACGATACGGAGGATGCCGTTTTTTACAGCAAAAAACAACCTTTGGCTGCCCCAAAACCCGATTCATCGATCAAGGTCATGACTTGGAACATCCGTTTTGGTATTGGGCGCGGCGAATGGTTTGGCGATGCTTGTGGGGATCGTGTTATTTATTCTAAAGGAGAAATACTTGAGAAATTGGAACAGATAGTTAATCGGATAAATCAAGTAAAGCCAGATATCCTGTTACTTCAGGAAGTAGATATCAATTCAAAACGATCGGCCTATATTGATCAGTTTCAATGGATACTCGATCAGACCGATTTTAGTTATGCTGTTTATGGTTATCAGTGGAAAGCCCAGTATATTCCAAGCGATGGTTTGGGAAGGCTTCAGGAAGCAAATGCTATTTTATCGCGCTGGCCTATTGGTACCTCAGCCCGCATACAATTACCGCTGAGGCAGGATCAGGGTATATTGACAAGGTATTTCTACGAACGCTGTTGCATGGTAAAAGCAAAGATTGAAATTCCAGGCGCAGACAATTTTTATGTTGTAAATATTCATGCTTCTGCTTTCGCAACCGATGATACGAAGCATCAGCATATTATCGCGTTTAAAGAGGAATTGGATAATATAGTTGCCAATGGAGGATGGTTTGTGGCCGGTGGCGATCTCAATACCTTGCCACCTGGTTCTGATTCAATGGATTATTGCCTTGAAGATGCATGCCCTGGCGAGTCTTTTCATCGGGTAGGTGACGATCCTCAACACAAGGAAGGCAGTAACTATACTCCTGAAGCTCATTGGATGAATGCTTTATATGATGCATTTCAAAATGCTGTTGAACTTGGCGATTATCAGCATAATCAGGAAGCGTATTTTTCGCACACCACACAGCCTGAAGATGCATGGGATCGTACACTGGATTACCTGTTCACGAACAGTCGCTGGCAAAAAGGTTCTACCAATACCCACCAAGCTTTTTTTGCAGAATCTGACCACGCGGCTGTGAGTTCTTATGTAATCATGTTAAATAAGTAAATACCATGCATTTTTATAGTTTGTAGATTTTCATATTCAACCTGATAAAGAGCTACGATTAAAAATCTGATGCAATGAGTTCGATAATGCGTAGAATTGATTACTTTTGAAAAATAAAGTAAGCCAAAAATGAAATACAACTCGCTGATTACGAATTTCCTTTCTTTTCTTCTTATTTCTTTTCTACTAATTAGCTTTAGTTCGTGCGAACCTTTAGCTACTGGCTTTGCCGACGTGGAAGATGCCGTAATGTACGCCAAGGTACAAAAACAATCGGTGCCCGTGCCTGATTCCACACTTAAAGTGATGACCTGGAATATCCGCTTCGGGATTGGCCGACAGCCTTGGTTTGGCGATGCCTGTGGCGACAATACGGTTTTTAAAAAGTCGGAGGTGATGCCTGGCCTCGATGCCGTGGTAGCGCGCATAATAGAAGTAAAGCCCGACATCCTTTTTCTTCAGGAATGTGATGTAAAGTCGAACCGCACTGCGTATATCGATGAGCTTCAATATATTCTGGATCATACGTATTTTAATTATGCAGCTTATGTTTCGGAATGGAAGTCGGAATTTATCCCAAGC
>CAIRHD010000441.1 GCA_903878265.1 uncultured Bacteroidales bacterium
ACAGACGTGTTGCCAATTACACCATCAGACAATTTTTCTTTGAGGGCGCAAAATTATACAAATTTTGAAACTACCTACTACAAATAAAAGATTTATTTGAGTTTATACCGATTTTTGCCAGGTATCCTTTAAAGCCACGGTACGGTTGAACACAAGTCTTCCATCAATTGAATCGGGATCAACACAAAAATAACCTAATCGTTCGAACTGGAACCTATCGCCTGCTTTGGCAATGTTAACAGAAGGCTCTGCAAAAGCTGTTATCACTTTAAGGGAATCAGGGTTTATATTTTCTTTAAAATCATGCCCTTCTTCAACATTTTCTGGTGTTTCGGTAGCAAAAAGCCGATCATATAACCGTACTTCAACAGGAACAGCGTATGCTGCCGATACCCAATGTAGTGTGCCTTTCACTTTTTTATTGCTGTTTGGGCGGCCACTCTTGGTATCATCCTGATAGGTACAATGGATTTCAGTAACATTGCCTTCAGCATCTTTTACAATACTTTCGCACTTGATGATATAACCATATTTTAACCTGACTTCGCCTTCCGGCTTAAGCCTGAAGAATTTTCCTGTCGGGTTTTCCTGAAAATCTTCGCGCTCAATCAATAACTCTTTTGAAAACGGTACTTTACGGAACCCAGCTTCTGGATTTTCAGGATTGTTTATAGCATCCAGCTCTTCAACTTGTCCATCAGGATAATTGTCGAGTATAAGTTTAACCGGATTCAACACAGTCATTATACGATTTGAGCGCTTGTTGAGGTCTTCGCGCACACAAAATTCCAGTAAAGCCACATCAATAGTTTGGTCGCGTTTGGCAATACCAATGGTATCGGCGAAGTTCCTGAGCGATTCGGGAGTGTATCCCCTACGGCGAAGTCCGCAAATGGTAGGCATACGCGGATCGTCCCATCCGTTTACAACCTTTTCGTTAACAAGTTGCAATAGTTTTCGCTTACTCATCACCGTATAAGTGAGGTTTAAGCGCGCAAATTCTATTTGTCGTGGACGATAATCACCTTCAGCAACCTGAGCAAGGTACCACTCGTAAAGTGGCCTGTGGACCTCGAATTCGAGTGTACAGATACTATGCGTGATCCCTTCCAGATAATCGCTCTGGCCGTGGGCATAATCGTACATCGGATAAATACACCATTTGTTGCCAGTGCGATGATGTTCGGTATGAAGGATGCGGTACATAATTGGATCGCGCATCAGCATATTGGGATGGGCCATATCCACTTTTGCACGCAAAACTTTGCTTCCATCAGGAAACTCGCCGTTTTTCATCCGGGTGAACAAATCTAAATTCTCCTCCGGTGTACGGGTGCGATAGGGGCTTTCCTTTCCGGCACGGGTAACAGTTCCACGGTATTCGCTGATTTGTTCGGCGTTAAGGTCATCTATATACGCTTTTCCCTCTTTTATCATGTTAACCGCCCAATCGTAAAGCTGGTCGAAATAATCGGAAGCATAAAACAAGCGGTTGTCCCAGTCGAAACCAAGCCAGCGAACATCTTCCATTATGCTATCCACATACTCGGTATCTTCCTTTACAGGGTTTGTGTCGTCGAATCGTAAATTAGCTAATCCATTGTATTTTTTAGCTGTACCAAAATTCAAACAAATACTTTTTGCATGGCCAATATGCAGGTAACCATTAGGCTCCGGTGGGAAACGGGTATGAACGCGGCCTTGATTTTTGCCCTGGGCCAATTCGTCTTCTATTATTTGATGAATAAAATTCAGCGGTGTTTTTTCTTCAGGAACTAAAATGTTGTTTTCGTCTGTCATGATGATGAAGCATTTATACTTATTAAACAAAAATAGTTTGCAAAGGTAAAGTTTATTGGATTTGGGGAAGGGGTTATTGGTTATTAGTTAATGGAAAATGGAAAATAGTTATTGGGGAATAGAAAATGGTTATTGGAAAATGGTTATTGGAGGAGTAGAAAATGGTTATTGGTTAATGGCAAATAGAAAATAGCAGATCAAATCCAAAAAGATTTTAAATATTTGGTCTGTGCCAAAACTAATATATATCTTTGTTTGGATTAATAAAAATATTTTTGTCGAAATGCTTTGATATGTTCTGTTTGGAGACGTTTTATTTCTCTCATGTTCAATTGAGGAAAACCAAAAAGTTGGAATCCTGCCTCAAGCAAACAACTCTATTGATAGTGCTGATTAGAACAATTATCTTTACCAAATCCAAACAAAATGACTTGCATTCCGAATCGATCAGTAATTAAACGAAAAAACAACATTGCTGAAAGTTTGGATTTTTAACTACAACGTTTAGCAAATGTGCAATATATCAATCATTTACAAATTTTTTCTTGATGAAATACCAGGAAGTACAAAATTACATCAACGGACATTTTGTTCCGTGCAAAAATAAGCGGTTAAATGTGGATAGCCCTTTGACAGGTGCCATTATTTCAACAGTGCCATTATCGACTTACGCTGATGTGGACCAAGCTGTGGAAGCAGCTAAAAAAGCCTTTCCGGCATGGTCGGGCATGACTTCGAAAATGAGGTCGCAGATTTTATACAATTACCGACAAATAATTGAGCAAAATGAAGCCCTTCTTGCTGCAATCATTCATGATGAAAATGGCAAAACAATTGACGAAGCAACCGCAGAAGTAAGAAAAAGCATCGAACTTACCGAATTTGCCTGTTCTATTCCGCAAATAGCAGTTGGCGAAGTGCTAGAGGTAAGCATGGGTGTAGAATGCCGCACCGAATATGCACCCTTGGGAGTGGTTGCTTGTATCAACCCATTTAATTTCCCACACATGGTGCCGCACTGGACATTTCCAAATGCACTTGCGATGGGAAATTGCATTGTTTTAAAACCATCGGAAATTACTCCTCTTACCACAATGAAAATGGCCGAAATGCTAAAACAGGCTGGCTTACCCGATGGTGTTTTTAATATTGTGAATGGTACTAAACAAGTGGTTGAAGCCATTTGCGACCATCCGGATATAAAGGCAGTTTCTTTTGTTGGCTCAACGCCAGTGGCACAAATTGTTTACCGCAGGGCTACTTCCAACCTCAAACGCTGCCTAGCTTTGGGAGGCGCCAAAAATCACCTGATTGTGCTTCCAGATGCAAACCTTGAACTTTCGGCCTCCGACATTGCTGCTTCAATGTGCGGTTCGGCTGGACAACGTTGCATGGCGGCTTCGGTTATGATAGCCGTTGGAAATGTTGATCCCATCATCAAAAAGCTTTGTTCTGAAACTTCGAAATATATTCCTGGCACTAAAATGCCACCAATTATTTCGCTACAGTCGAGAGAAAACCTGATTAATTATATCAACGATGCGGAGAAACAAGGTGCAGTTTTACTCGTTGATGGCCGTAATTTTGCAAGTGATGAAAATGCCGATCCAAACGGTTTTTATTTAGGCCCCACCATAATCGACTGGCGAAATGCGGGTGTCCGAATGCCAGAAATGGAAGTATTTGGGCCTGTTTTCGAAATCATATCTGCTAAAAGCGTAGAAGAAGCCATTTCTATCCAGCACGAAAGCCCTTTCGGAAACGCCACTTCAGCATTCACGCAAAACGGTGCAATTGCTAAAATGGTTGCCCAAAATGCAAGTGCCGGTATGATTGGTATTAACATCGGTGTTCCTGTCCCGCGCGAACCTTTTTCGTTTGGTGGCTGGAATGCATCCAAATTTGGTGCTGGCGATATCACTGGTAAAAGTTCACTTGCATTTTGGTCGCAATTCAAAAAAATAACCTCCAAATGGGCCAAACAGGAAATTACCGATTGGATGAGTTAGTAAGTTGACAATAGATAATGAACAAGTGTTTTTATTTTGAACGATTTTAATTTGAATAAAATGACTGAGCGAGAACAAATTGTTAAGAACAACCTGGATTATACTTTTTTTTCCTGGTCGAAACAGTCTGGTTTAAACCCAATTACGGTTAAAACGGCAAAAGGCGTATATTTCTATGATTATGATGGAAAGAAATACATCGATTTCTCTTCACAATTAATGAATGCCAATGTTGGGCATGGCCACCCAAAAGTAATAGAAGCAATTAAACGGCAAGCCGAACAACTTACCTTTATTACTTGCTCCATGGCAACTGATGTGCGGGGCGAATTGGGTAAAAAACTTGCCGAAATAACACCTGGCAGTTTAGGCAAAACGCTTTTTACTTTAGGTGGTTCCGAAGCTATCGAAAACGCCGTAAAACTTGCCAGGCTTTACACCGGACGGCACAAAATCATTTCGCATTACCGCTCCTACCATGGCGCTACTTATGGCGCAGTTTCAGTTGGCGGCGATCCGCGTAAATTCCAATTCGACAACCAAGGAGTACCCAACATAGTACATGTCGAAAACCCATATTTTTACCGTTGCCCCTGGAACAGTCCAACTATTGAAGAATGTGGCGAAAATGCCGCAGCCAACCTGGAAAGAATCATTCAGTTCGAGAATCCCGTCAACGTAGCAGCCATCCTTTTCGAGGGAGAATCAGGTACATCAGGGTGTATAAAATATCCTCCATTTTACTGGAAAAAAGTAAAAGAAATAGCCGATCGCTATGGCATTCTGCTTATTGACGATGAAGTGATGAGTGGGTTTGGACGAACTGGAAAATGGTTTGGAATCGACCATCACGATGTTTCACCAGATATAATGTGCGTTGCAAAAGGCCTTACATCAGGTTATGCCCCATTGGGAGGAATGATAGTAAAAGATGAAATTGCAGCCCACTTCAATGATATTCCGCTACCTTTGGGTTTGACTTATTCGGCACACGCACTTGGCTGCGCGACGGCCTTGGCATGTATTGAAGTGTATGAGGAAGAAAAACTGATAGAGAATGCAGCCCTGATGGGCCGGTACATGGAGGAAAAAGTAAAATTTTTGGCAGAAAAACATCCTTCGATTGGCGATTTCCGTAACACTGGTTTGCTTGGCGCGATTGAGTTGGTGAAAAACCGCGAAACAAAAGAACCATTAACGCCATGGAATGCAGCCGCAAAAGACATGGAACCTACCAACAGGGTGGCTGCAAAACTACGTGAATTAGGACTATTTACTTTTGTGCGCTGGAGTTGGATATTTATTGCCCCACCATTGAACATAACCAAAAGCGAAATAGACGAAGGGCTTGCCATCATTGAAAAGGCTATAGAAATAGCCGATGAATATTACAAATAAAAGCACTTTCTGCCATCAGACCAACGATCGATCCAATCTTATTAATCAACACATTTTAAACACAAAAATCTTATGTCGATTCTTATAAAAAACGGAAGAATTATAACTGCTACCGATGATTTTTTCGCCGATATTTTTGTGGACGGGCAAACAATTTCATCCATTGGCAGGAACTTAAATGTTGTTGCCGACACCGTAATCGATGCGAGCGGCAAACTAGTCCTCCCTGGAGGAATAGATCCTCATGTCCACCTTGAAATGCCTTTCATGGGTGCTTTTTCAAGCGATAATTACGAAACCGGAACTTTGGCAGCACTTCACGGTGGTACTACAACGGTAATCGATTTTGTAATACAATCGCAGGGAAAATCGCTTTACGATGCGCTCAGGCAATGGCAAGGGCGCGCCAATGGCAATGTTTACAGCGATTATGCCTTTCATATCGCGGTAACTGATTTTAATGCCAACACCCAACTCGAAATCAAGGATTTGATTGAAAAGGAAGGAATTTCTTCGTTTAAAACCTTCATGGCTTACAAAGGCGCATTGATGATCGACGATAGGCAAATGGTAGGTTTGATGAACGAGGTGAAAAAGTATGGGGGAATTGTAACTGTTCATGCAACCAACGGTGATGTTATTGACTATCTGGTTGAACAAAATAAAACTGCCGGGAATCTTTCGCCGCTTTATCATTATCTGTCGCAACCCGAAATTACGGAATCAGAGGCAACCGGCAGGTTTACCGACATGGCATTCGAAACCGGTGTAAATTCCTACGTTGTGCATATAAGCAGCGAAGGTGCATTGAACAAGATAAGGGAAGCACAAAAACGCAACCAGAAAGTATTTGGAGAAACCTGCATCCAATATCTGGTGCTTGATGCTTCTGTTTACAACCTCGGTTTCGAAAGTGCAAAATGGGTGATGAGCCCTCCAATTCGCGAGAAAAAGGATCAAGCCGCTCTGTGGGCTGCTATCAATCAAGGAATTGTACAAACCGTTGCAACCGATCATTGCCCATTTATGTGGGGCGACAAGTGTAAAGGGGAAAAAGATTTCACAAAAATCCCGAATGGCGCTCCCGGAATCGAACACCGTATGGAACTTCTTTACTCGGAAGGCGTGAACAAAGGAAAAATCAGCCTCAATAAAATGGTTGACATTGCTTCGACTTCCTCGGCCAAAATATTTGGGATGTTTCCACAAAAAGGTACAATTGCTGTTGGTTCCGATGCAGATATTATAATTTTCGATACCACGAAAAAACATGTTCTTTCTGCTTCCACACATCACCATCATTGCGATTACTCGGCCTACGAAGGTCTGGAAGTAATTGGAAAGGCAGATACGGTAATCCTACGCGGGAATGTTGCCATCGAAAATGGGAATGTGAAAATAAAAAAAGGCTATGGGGAATTCGTAAAAAGGTCGAAGGTAACCAATATCCTATAAAACCAGAATACTTTCAAACTGTATAATCCACATTAAATCAATATTTTATGGCAAGAAAAGTTAAATCAGGATTGATCCAAATGTCAGTTCCTTTGTCGGAAGGCGAAGGCAGTATTGCCGAAATAAAGGAAGCTATGCTACAGAAGCATATCCCTTATATCGAAGAAGCGGCCCGGAAAGGGGTTCAAATCCTCTGTTTTCAGGAAATTTTTAACGGCCCTTATTTTTGCCCCGGCCAAAACAACGATTGGTATAAAGCAGCAGAGCCAATTCCTGGAAAAACCACCGAAATAATGCAGGCGTATGCCAAAAAATACAACATGGTAATCATTGTTCCCATTTACGAACAGGAAATGCCAGGGGTGCTATATAATACAGCCGTTGTAATTGATGCAGATGGCACTATTATAGGCAAATACAGGAAAAACCATATCCCTCATGTTGCGCCAGGTTTTTACGAAAAATACTTCTTCAAACCCGGCAATCTGGGTTATCCGGTATTCCAAACAAAATATGCCAAGGTTGGCGTATATATCTGTTACGACCGCCACTTCCCAGAAGGTGCAAGGGAATTGGGCCTGAATGGTGCAGAAATTGTTTTCAATCCTTCGGCAACCGTAGCTGGCTTATCGCAATATTTGTGGAAACTGGAACAACCGGCACACGCCGCTGCCAACGGTTATTTTATGGGTTGTATAAATAGGGTAGGAGTGGAGAAACCTTGGAATATAGGCAAATTCTATGGCTCATCGTATTTTGTTGACCCGCGCGGACATATTTTTGCCCAGGCTTCTGAAGACAACGACGAACTTTTGGTCGCCGAATTTGACCTCGAATTAATTGACGAGGTTCGATCCGTATGGCAATTTTTCCGCGACAGGCGGCCTGAAACCTATAAGCGTACAACGGAATTTTAGCTATATGAATTCCTAAACTGAATAAGGGATAAAAAAGAGTAAAAGGGCAAAAGGCAAAGGTAAAAGGGCAAAGGTAAAAGTCAAAGTTAGATTGAATTTATTGGAGTTGGATTAATGCTGTTAATTAACAAAATCTGATTGTAATTATGGATAAGCCTAAGAATTTACACAAATTCCCGGAAATTGAACGAACCTTCGTGCCGATAAAACCTCTGATGAATACCTCAGAAGCGTATTACGAAAGTTCACGGTGTTTGTTCTGCTACAATGCGCCTTGTACGCTTGCTTGCCCAACTGCTATCGACATCCCTCTATTTATCAGGCAAATAAATACGGGCAATTTATCGGGGGCGGCACGAACCATTTACGATTCTAATTACTTGGGAAATACTTGCGGAAAAGTTTGTCCAACAGAAATGCTTTGCGAAGGGGCTTGTGTTTTCACAAAGCTGAATATAAAAGCTCTTGAGATTGGCAGGTTGCAAAATTTCACCACCAATAACGCCATCCTCAAGCAACAGAAAATTTTCTCAGTAGATGACCATAAGAATAAATCGGTTGCAGTAATAGGTGCTGGCCCATCAGGTATTGCATGTGCTTGCGAGTTGAGAAAAGCGGGTTACAAAGTGGATATTTTTGAGGCAAGGAACAATCCTTCCGGCATGGCTTTGCATGGGGTAGCGCCTTATAAGATTACTAACGAAGAAGCGCTGATGGAAGTCGAGTTTCTGCGTGAACAATTTGGTTTTGACATTATTTATAACAAACGCATCGAAAAACTGGAAGACCTCCAATTTCTTGAACTTCATTATGATGCAATTTTTCTTGGCATCGGCTTAGGCAATTCTGTCGAGATAAAAATCAAGGGCGAGAACAAGTTGAATTGTATCGGCGCTACCGAATTTATCGAACAAATTAAAACACAGCCAATCCATAAGCCATTTGCAAAAAAAGCAATCGTACTTGGTGGTGGAAATACTGCTATGGATGCCGCATCTGAATCTGCCCGCTTAGGTGCCACTGAAGTAATCATCGCGTATCGGAGGTCGGAAAGTGAAATGAAAGCCTATTATTTCGAGTACCATTTGGCCAAAATTACCGGGGTGGTGGGCATGTTTAATATCGCCCCGATCGAAATTGTTGGAAAAGAAGCGGTTGAAGGAATAAAATTTATCCGCACCGAAACCGTAGATGGAACTTTAAGGCATATCCCGGACAGCGAATTTATCATTGAATGTGATTTGGTTATCAAGGCCACCGGACAATCAAAACAAACCCACTTGCTTGGGAAAATTCCTGGTTTAACGCTTGATAATACTGGTCGGGTGTCAGTTAATCCGTTAAAAGGCCAAACAACCAACCCACGGTATTTTGCCGGAGGCGACGCTGTAAATGGCGGGGCCGAAGTTGTAAATGCTGCTGCTGATGGTAAAATAGCAGGAAAAGGAATACATGAATTTTTGTCGAAATAGGATAAAAAACGAAAGGTTTACTATGGCAAATCTTGAAATAAATTTTGCAGGCATAAAATCCCCCAATCCGTTTTGGTTAGCTTCGGGGCCACCGACAAATTCGGGATACCAAATAATGAAAGCTTTCGACCAGGGTTGGGGTGGTGCTGTATGGAAAACGCTAGGAATACCGGTTGTTAATGTTTCGAGCCGTTATGGTTCCATAAACCACCGTGGCAATAGGATAGTTGGTTTCAACAACATAGAACTTATTACCGACCGCCGCTTATGCGATAACCTTCGGGAGATGGAAGAAGTTAAAAAGCACTTCCCGAACCATGCCGTCATCGCTTCGCTTATGGTTCAAACCAAAGAGGAATGGCATCAAATTGTGAATGATGTTCAAAATGCTGGCGCTGATGGTATCGAATTGAATTTTGGCTGTCCGCATGGCATGTGCGAAAGAGGGATGGGATCGGCAGTAGGGCAGGAGCCGGAAGTGCTTGAAACCTTAACTCGCTGGGTGATGGAAGTTGCCAAAATCCCAGTCATCGTTAAACTTACCCCTAATATCTCTAATATAACCATACCTGCGCAGGCTGCCCGACGAGCTGGGGCAAATGCGATTTCGTTGATCAATACCATACAAAGTCTGGTTGGGGTTGATATCGACAGGTTTGTAACGTACCCAATTGTCGAAAACCATAGTTCCAATGGTGGATATTGCGGCCCCGCCGTGAAGCCTATTGCGCTAAATATGGTAAAAAACTGCGCTCAACACCCACAGGTTCAATTGCCCATTTCGGGGATTGGTGGAATAGAAAACTGGCGCGATGCCGTAGAATTTATTTTGTTAGGAGCTTTGTCTGTACAAGTTTGCACGGCAGCTATGCATTATGGTTTTGGAATCATCCGCGAAATGACCTCTGGGCTAGAACAATATATGGACACGCACAAATTCGCTACCATTGAGGAGTTTGTTGGCAAAGCCCTTCCAAATGTAAAACCATGGGAAGATCTTAATCTCAAATACAGTGTTAAAGCAAGCATCTACGAAACCAAATGCATTGGTTGCCAATTATGCTACATTGCTTGCGAAGATGGGGCACACCAAGCTATTGACCTCAACGAAGACAAAACCAACAGGACACCCAGCATCAATGAAGATAACTGCGTAGGTTGCAATTTATGTTCGCTGGTATGTCCAGTAGAAAACTGTATTACCATGGTACGGAAAGATGATGGAAATCAGCATCTTACTTGGAGGCAACGTACAGAAGCCAATAATGTGCCAACAACTTTCGATGATGAGTTAGCCGGAGGTTTATCACACAAAGTACCAGATCCAATTGAAGCTTTGAATAGATAGAAGGAAAAACTAATAATCGGATTTGATGTTTATCTGACAAATAAAATCAGAACAGTTACTCGAATTTCGATCTAAACTTTACACACAAAAAGCGAATAACCATTAACAAATACCATTAACAAATAAAAATGGGACTAATCGAAATTGAAGGAATGGATTTTTTTGCCTATCACGGTTGTTTTATGGAAGAACGTGTGATAGGAACCAGGTTCACAGTAGATGCCTGGCTAACAACCGACACAACCGAATCAGAACAAAGTGACGAGCTTAAGCATACAGTTAATTATCAGGCAGTATATGCCCTTATCAGGCACGAGATGGAACAACACTCTCACCTACTCGAACATGTTGCCCGAAGGATTATTGATGCGATTTACAGGGATTTTAAAGTTGTTACCCATGTTAAAATAAAAGTATCGAAACTGAACCCAGCTTTGGCACATGGTGGGAAAATAAACAAAGTGAGTGTCACACTTGAAAGATAAAAGAACGTCGGATTGCGGATATCTGATTGCGGATATCGGAATTACAGAAACGATAAACTTCATTCCTGCTTTGAAAATTACACCATGGAAAATAAAGAACGACCTTTTGAACAGAAAAAATGCCCACGCTGTGGAAACTCATTTGTATGCAGTACTTCGGCAAAATGCTGGTGCTTTGAAGTTGAAGTACCACCCGCAGCCATGGAAATTATTCAGGAAACATGGGATGGATGCCTTTGCCCAACCTGCCTGAAATCTTTTGTGGAAACCAAATAAAAAAGTATTTGTTGCTAAAATGATATTTACATATCTTTGCAGCGTCTAAACAAGGTTTCGTGGCCGAGTGGTTAGGCAGCGGTCTGCAAAACCGTCTACAGCGGTTCGAATCCGCTCGAAACCTCCCAGAATGTGAAAAGATTAGAGTTCAAAATTCTAATCTTTCACATTTTCAATAACTTAGGCTTTAGTGAGATAGAGTTTAAAACCCGGTTCTTTCAATTCTTTTGGCAAAATGTTTATCCATTGTTTACCCACAATCAAACATTTTGCCCTAATGAATACCGCATCTTTTAGAATAATGATCAGGAGCGACCGCCCGAAAAAGAGCGGTGAATATGCTTTGTGCATCAGGGTAACAATTGCCCGAAAATTTAAACTCTTCCCAATCGGTTTTGATGTATTGCCCAGGAACTTTGACCAGGGCAAAAGCCAGGTTAAAAAAACCGATCCTTTTTACTTCAAAAAAAACCAACTTATCCTGAAGGCTGAAACAAAAGCACGGAATATTGCTTTCGACTTTGCCATGAATGATAAAACCTTGACTTTAGGCGAATTTATAAAGGCATACACGAACGATAACTATGGTTCTGTATCTTTTTACGATTATATCGAATACCTTATTCTGAAGCGGGATAATGAGCTTTCAACCGATACTTTAGACTTGTATAGGAAGCAGCTTTCAAAGCTTCGCCGATTCCGGGCAACGCTCACTTTTAGCGAAGTGAACGACGACTTTATTAGTGAGTATCGAAATTACATGATTAAGAAGTTGAATAACAAGGAAATAACATTTTACAAGTGTTTGGAGTTTGTAAAACGGATATGCAACCGGGCTTACAAGGAAAAAAAGATTAGTGAAAACCCATTACGAAACCTGGAGATAAAACGGTTAAAAGGTGATTCCAATTTTTTAACTATTGAGGAATTGTTAACACTGGATAACAAATACCAGGAACATACTTTGCCGGCAAACCTTCAGAATGTTTTAAGGTACTTTATGTTTTCGTGTTATACTGGCATCAGGTACGGTGATATTTATAACCTTCGCTTCCCAATGGTGAAAGTAAAAGAAAATACTACTTACCTCGACTTTATGCAGCACAAAACAAATAAACCTGCATTGATCCCACTGATTGACCAGGCTAAAGCTTTGATTCCAGACCAGGGCTTTGCAGAGCAAAAAGTGTTTAATGTAATGGTGAACCAAACCACAAACAAACTATTAAAAACCATTATGGAAAAAGCCGGGATTGAAAAGCGGATAACATTTCATTCAGGGCGACATACATGTTCTAATTCTTTGTATCAACTCGATGTGGATATTAACACACGCTGTATGATTATAGGAGATACCAAAGAAGTAATAAACAAGCATTACACAAAAGAAGATATGAATATGAAGCTTCAGGCACTGAATAAATTTAGCCAGGCTATGAAAGCCAAAAGCAGCGAAGCAGCACAGGAACTGCAACAGGATGGGGCTGCAACCGGATAGAGCTTCTACCACTAACCATTTTTGAATTTACTCCAAATGGAGTAAATTCGTTTGCAAACAAATGAGCAAAAAACTGGATTTCCCGTTATTTACGGTATCCCCAAAAAACAGCGCAATCGTTTGCGGAAAATTATAGAAAAGAATTTGAGTAATTGCAACCGGATGGAAATGCAACCGATAAGAATGTTTAACGTTTTTGTGCAATAATAGAAAGTGAGACAACAAACTCTATTTACTATTGTATAACTTATTTAATATCAGTTACTAATGGTGGTATAATATTTTTATTTAGAATTATTATAAATAACTAAATTCCCATCAAATCAAAAACATATTATTGATTATCAATAAACTAAACTTAAAAAATGGGTTTTGATTCCATTTTTCTCCAAACTATCCCCGCACCGCCCTGAATGATAAAACGCGACATTCAAAATATAATTTTATGTTATATGCTGTGGGAGCTTGTATGTAATGCTTTGGTTAATAGATGGTTTCAATATTTTTATAAATAATATTTTTGCGACAATCAGTAATTAACACTACTAACAGAAAAAAACGGAAAAGCCGGAAAAGTTCTATTTTCCGGCTTATATAATAATTTTGATAATCAATTGTTTATCTCGGATTAGTGTAGTTTAAAACACTTAATTCACTTTCAAACTGTTCTTCAGTGCAACTTTCATCGCTAAACAATCTCATTGCACTCATCATTGCACTAATCGAAGGCTTTGTTGCTTGAAAAGCATCAAACGTTTGTTGCTTTGTTGCTTGCTGGTTAATAGCTGAAGCGTTAACACTTGTACTATTGCTTTTTTTATAGTTGAGCTCGATGTGTTCAATTATTTTACCTGCAACATCAATACCAGTTATCTCTTGTATTTGCATACCAAAAGCGGCGTTAATTTCGATAATGAATGAATTGCCGTTTGCATCTTTGATAAGGTCAACACCTGCAACATCCAAGTTAATTGACTTAGCAGCTTTGATACAAAGTTGCTTATCTGCTTCGCTTAATTCAATTTTTATACCAGTACCGCCACGACTCACATTCGCCCTGAAGTCTCCCTTTTTTCCTGTACGTTGCATTGCTGCAATAACCGTATCACCACAAACTATTGCCCGAATATCTTGCGCTTTGCTTTCAACAAACGCCTGTAACAAAGTTTCGACCTGATTATGATACAAAGCTTCCATCGTGCTATTAGTTTGCTCCACGTCCTTTAAAATCATAACACCTAAGCCTAACGATCCTTTAACCGTTTTTGCTATGGCTGGCAGATTCCCGATTTTCTCGATTAAGAACTTAATATGCTTCGGGCTTTTTGCAAAAATTGTCTTTGGTGTTCGGATTCCGGCAATACTTAATTTTTGATGTGTCTCAAATTTGTTTGAAGCTGCACGGATACCAGAGGCTGTTTGTGTGGAAAATATGCCCAAATTTTGGTTAAAATGTCGAACAATAGGCACTCCGAAATTAACGCCTCCATGTATCCGGGGAATAATAGCATCAATCTCTTTTGCTTTCAGGCGTTCGGCGTTTTCACCCTCACCACTGTAAACCCGATCATAACCGGATTCACTTTCTGAAACAAACAAATAAAGGCTATCAGGATTTTTAATTGTTGGGTTGTGTCCACGTTTTACGGCTGCATCGTAAAATAGTTTTGTTGCTTCGCTCTTTGGCGAAGTGCTAAGGATGAGAATGTTTAATCGTGTCATTTTGGTTTTTTTTAATGGTTGTTTAGTTGTTAATTTCGGTAAATGTGTATCAAAACAGGAAAAAATGAAAGGACACTTTTTTGAAGGTAAAACGCTTATTGATAATCAGATACTTAGCCAGTAATCGTTAAAATCCTTATGGTTTGGGTAAATTATTGAAGCATGGTTCACGGTGCAGGGGTGCAACCTGCTTATTAGTTCGGCTGCTTTTTGCCCGGATTGGCTTTTGGTGTCGTTGTCCAGGAATAGGTTAATTTTCCAGTAATCGGATAACAGTGGGATAACAGTTTTTAGGTTGCTTAGGGAGTTTAACACAATGGTTGTGTGTGTGGGCTGTTGCATCTTGTAAAAATCCAATGCACTAAGAAAATCAATAAAACCCTCGAAAATATTTAACTGTTTGCTGTCTTGTATTTCGATGGTGGTGTAATGTGCTGGCTTTGTTGAAATAGGTTTTTTTTGTCCTTTATGCCTAAACACATAACCGCCTTTATCGTTCCTGAATGCCAGGGAGTGCAGGGGTTTATCATTTGCCGTGCCTGTTATGTTGTAGTGAGCTTCTTTAACATACCTGCTTGCAGTGCTAAGGGTAATTTTTCGGCTATGTAAGTAATTTTTTAAATGCCAGTGGGTAATTTCAATAACTTCAATTATTTCGATCCGGCTTTCGGTGGCTGGCTCTTGCTCGGTATGGCTGTATGTTGGCGTACAGGGAGAGAAGGAATTTTTTGCAGCATAATCATTCAGGATGTTCAGGGCTTTGCTTGTATCGCACCGGAATAGGTATTGTATCAGTTTGCCAATATCGCCTCCCGGCTTGCTATCGTCTCCAAAGTCGCACCAATCGTTTTTTTTGTGGTAAACTGTGAGCGAAGGGGTTTTTTCGTCCCTATCAGGCGCAAAGTATTTGTAATAATCAGAGGTCTTTTGAGCAGGTGCCAGACCTTGACCGCTCAAAAAATCGACAATACTAATTTGTTTCAGTTCCTTGTATTCCATTTCTCTCTGTGTGCTAAAATAAATTACAGTTCTATGATTTTGACCTAACAGACCTAACAAAACCCTAACCTGCTGATATTCAATTATATTTTGTTAGTTCTATGTTCTTTTTATGATAGGTTTATGTTAGGTTTGCAAACCTAACATAAACCTAACCTGTACCTAACATAAACCTAACATTTAAACATTTGATTATTAATATATTAACCATCTTGTTAGGTTGTTAGGTTAGAATTATTGTTATTTATTGAAAGTGTAATATTTAACTTTTTGAACTCAAACCATTGAGCATGAACAGTTTCATTGCCAAAACGTGTATTTTCAGCCTTATAATAGGCTGGTGTATTTTTTAGATATTGCAGCAAGGTGTCGTTTGATAATGGGGTATTATGCTGGTCGTACATCCATTTTCTGTATTCCGGATATATAAATCCCCACCGTAAATATATCATATCAAATTCCTTTCCGTTACTATCAATGTGGGGCTTTTTGGTATAATGTTTCTCGAAAGTCAGTTTATAATTCATAGCTAAATACTCGAATGCTTTCCAAAAATTATTAACATCGGTACTCGCATTTAGTATTTTTGTATATTCTATCAACTGACTAATTAACAATGTTTTAAAATATTGAAAATTGAACGGCAATTTTAATTTATTGCTAAATATATCAATTGAAGTTAGCAAGATTGCATAATTTAACAAGCTCCTTTCATTAACCATTTTATCAGCCAGTTCTTTTTTTAGCATGGTTAACATTGCTTTATGCTTTTTGGGAAATTCTTGTTTATAATATTCCCGGTGCTGGAGTATTTCAATAAGAACGCTTGTAATACTGCTTTTTTCCATTGACGCTAATTCGCTAAAATTTGAGCGTTCTTCATCAGTGTACGATTCTTGCTTTACGATGGTAAGCGGAATTACACGGCTAAACAGTGCTGGATCATTTGAAGGCAAATCCTGACCTGCAATAACAAGCCCGGATCGGACATGTGATGTTTTAGTAGAGCTATCGTTGGTATAATTGCCCTTTTCCCTTCCCTGTCCATCATAAGCAGCTTTAAGCAGTCCAATCAATTTGGGTTCTACATTATTTTTGTATTCGTTAAAAGCAACCAAAGCGTTACTAACCTGCTCTAACTTTCTGAAACTTCCTATTTGAGTTGAACCGGCTTCGAGGTTGATGGGTGATTGTGGCACGCCAAACAAACACATGATAGAATCAGATTGTGCCGATTTTCCTGACTGTGGTGGACCAAATAAAAACAAGTGTGGGAAAAAATGTAAATGGGAAAAGACAACATCGCGAAATATGGCACTAAGGATATAGGAAATTGATAAAATCCCATTGTCGCCATAAACTTTAAAAACCTGCCCACTCCATTTCTCAAAACTTATAGAATCATTTGCAATATGAACAAATTTTCTGTAATTGTCAAAATTCCCATCGTTGTCATTAATCTTCGACATAAATGGAATGTAGTAGGAACTTTCTGATCCTGATTCACAGAACCCATCTTCATCAGAATCAATAAAACGCTTTCCGTTGTAAATTCCATTTGAAAAACAGTAAACATCCTTTTCTGGATTGTGACCCAGGAATGTAATTTCTTCGGCTGTTTTAGCTGTACTGAAAAGGTAGCTTTTTACAAGGTTTAAATGGTGTACTCCTCCAAACCAAAGGAAATTCCCTAAGCCTTCAATTTTCCCTTTAAATTTTTGGATTGAAGCAAAGTCCAAAGAACTGATCGTAAATTTTACTTTTTCGAAAAATTGGTTTTGAACCTCGATTACCCGTTTAGGATCTTTCCCGCTTATCAGGTACGGATTTTCAATTGTGAAATTTGAAACCAACACATAATCATCCTTATCTGTTTTGAAAAAGATTTGGTTCTTGACCTCCTTATAAGGTTTTTTAATTCCTTTTTGTATAGTTTCAGAGGTGGTTTGAGTGTCTTTTTGCTGTACATTTGCAGCGGGTTTCATGGTAACAATTTTTAAAGGTTATTGTAAAAAAGCAGCGATTGGGTGTCGCTGCTTTAGTTTTTTATGGTTTATTTTGAAGCCGCTTCTTTAAGCGAAGTAGCACATTCATTCATTTGGTTTATTCTGTTTGCCGCCATTCTGGTTAATACCATTATCGTCATTTTGGGTTCATTGCCTGCATGTGATTCCGTAATATCGTTTTCGGAAACAAGAAAAGCAAAAGCGCACAAACCATCAATCAGGGCGGTTAATTCCTCTTGTAAATCTTCAAATTGATCAATCAGTACTTTGGGTTTCATGGGGTTTTGGGTTTATTAGTATTTGTTAAAATATTCTTGAGGTATGGGGCCGGCAATAACATTGATCACAGTTCCCTCGCAGCTATAAAAAGGGATTTCCCGGTAAGTTGAACCCGCCTTTTCTTTGCCCTGGCACGACTTACAAATTTCGATTGCCTTTTGTTCCTCGTAAGTGGCAGCCCATACATAGTTGTCTTTATCCTGGATCACATAAATTCCATTCATGGTTTAAGTTTTGGTTGTGAGATAGTAGTATTTCCGTTCAATCCCTTTGGCAATTATAGCTTTTTGAGCTTTTTCAAAATTTTTGACATTTCAGAGTTTAGCGCACTTTGCTTTTTTTCTAATTCTTTGAAAACTTTCGTCTCTTCGCTGTTTAACTCATCTGATCTTTCCATTAAATCAAATAGCCTTGGTATTAGCTCTTCAAATTCTTTGAATTTCAAATCAAATTCTTTGCAGAGTAATTCTTTCTCTTCATTCATGGCTTTTAGGATTACGATTTTTGTAAATACTCATTAATCGAGGCTTCAGTAATTAAGCCGTCAACTGTGGTTTTTAGCATACCTTTGGCTACAAGCTTTTTAATTGTTGCATGTGCTTTGCCAAGCCGTTTCCTGACTTCGTTAACCGTGTAAAGCCTATCAGCCGTAGCCGCTTTTGCTTTTTCTTTGGATGCTTCTTCGTTTAGCTCAACCATGGCAGCTTTGAGAGCCATTTTTAATTCTGACAAGTCAGTAATTACCATCTGCATAATAAAAGTTTTTAAGGGTTAATAATGTGTTTTGTAATTCTTTCTATCTTTGTGTAACAATTAGAAAAACATTGTCGCAAATATACAACACATTGTGCTCTTTTAAACACATTTGTAATATTTATTTATCAACAACTAATACATTGAAATACAATAAGATAAAAGAACTGTTAACAGAAAAGGGGTTGACCTTTACAGCATTAGCTGAAAAAATAGGTGTGTCCAGGGCTGGACTTTACCATACTATTGAAAATAATACGCTTTCAGTTAGTACTTTGGAAAAGATTGCTGAAGTATTGGAAGTTCCAGTTACTGTATTTTTTGAAAACAGTTCCAGTGATGAATTACAAAAGAAAGAATTGGAGTTATCGAAAATGTTGCTTTTAAAAACTGAGAATAATTTCACAGAATTAAAGGCACTATTTGAAAATCAAAAAGAAGTAAGTGAACTAAATAAAAAATTGGCAGAATCAGCTACCAGGGAAGCATCTGCAAATTATAATATAATATGTATGCTTTATAGTGATGTATTTCATTTATATCTTGAAATATATCAGTATGTTGAACAATTCTTAATATTAAAAGTTCCCGAATTAGATAACAACGAAATTGAATTGAAAAAATTAGTCGAAAATGATTTAATAATAAAAGAGTGTTTAACAATCTTACATAAAATTAGACCTATTATTAAAGGAGAAATTGAATTAAAAATACACTCCATTACAGAAATTGATACTGAATAAATATAAAAAAGTTTATCCAAAGCAGCCAAAAGGCTTGATATTACTGGAAAACACTAATACAACTTTACTACTATTACCATAAAAGAATCAAATATGAAATCAGACGAAATAAAGGATTTATTTGCCCAATTTGAAGCTGCTGCCTCAGAGCTGGAAGG
Source organism: uncultured Bacteroidales bacterium (assembly GCA_903878265.1). Classification (GTDB taxonomy): domain Bacteria; phylum Bacteroidota; class Bacteroidia; order Bacteroidales; family UBA4417; genus UBA4417. The sequence continues at coordinate 19,319 of CAIRHD010000441.1, forward strand.
TATTGAATGTTGGAGTGCCAGGGAACTACAAAATTTATTAGGATACAGCAAGTGGGAAAACTTTGAAAAGGTAATACAAAAAGCAAAGGATTCCTGTAAAAATGCAGGGGAATTGGTAGAAAACCATTTTCCCGACATCAGGAAAATGGTCGAGATAGGATCAAAAACCGAAAGACTTGTAGAAGACATAGCTTTAACCCGCTATGCTTGCTATTTAATCGCTCAAAATGGGGATAGTCGCAAAGAAGAAGTTGCTTTTGCCCAAAACTATTTTGCAGTACAAACCCGCCGTGCCGAATTGGTTGAACAGCGGATTTTAGAATTTGAGCGCATAAAAGCCCGTGAAAAACTTAGCCAAACCGAAAAACAACTTTCGGGTATTTTATACGAACGTGGGGTAGATAGCCAGGGCTTTGCATTGATTAGGAGCAAAGGGGATCAGGCACTGTTTAGGCTAAATACCCAGATGCTCAAACGTAAAATGGGTGTGCCTGATAGCCGTCCGGTAGCAGATTTTCTGCCTACCATCAGCATCAAAGCAAAGGATTTAGCAGCCGAAATGACCGGGCTAAATGTACAAACCAAAGATTTGAAAGGCCAGTCAAAAATTGAAAAAGAACATATTGACAATAACCTTGCAGTTAGGAACATGCTAACCCAAAGAGGAATAGTACCCGAAAACCTTCCACCGGCTGAAGATGTAAAGAAGCTGCAACGGAAACTTGAAGGCGATGAAAAGAAGCTATTGAAAGGCAACAAAAAAAAGCCATAAAAATACATTAGGCCAATAAATGTTTACCCAAAGCAG
>CAIRHD010000442.1 GCA_903878265.1 uncultured Bacteroidales bacterium
TCCGGCTGGATATTGGGTTTCCGCTCAGCTATAAAGGCAAAATAGAAGCCGGCTTTACTTTTGGCATCAACAGTTCAGAATATTTTCAAACCAATATCGTCACTAAGGACGACATAGCTGATGAAACAAACTTTAGTTTTTACAGCCCATACCTCGAAATCGAGTTCAATACCTTTAACCGCAAACAATTCCCGAACCAAGGCCATCGTTTGTTTGCATCTTTACATTTTGTAAGTGGGATCGAAAAACAAATGCCAGGAAGCACCTCGGAGTTGCAGGGCAATTACAAAAAATACCATAATTACTTGATTGCCAAATTTGCATTCGACAAGTACTTCCGCATCGGTAAGGTTTATCGTCCGGGTTTGAGCTTTGAATTCCAAGCCAATAATATTGAAAATTTTCGAAACTATACATCTACAACGCTATATATGCCAACGTATTCGCCTATTTACAAAATGCTCACAATTTACCAACCGATGTTCAGGCCTCTTGGATTTGTGGCAATAGGGATGCGCAATGTGTTTGCTTTGAACAAAAATATCGATGTCCGCCTTGAGGGATTTCTGATGGCTCCTTTTCGTGAAATTAGCAGCGACGATTTGCAGCAGGTAGTAAGGAGTAATTATTTCCCAGCTTTGCACACCATATTTTCAACAAGTTTTGTTTTCAACACACCTATTGGCCCTTTGAGTTCGTCAATAAATTGGTATGATGACGGGACGCCGATTTCATTTTTTATCAATGTTGGCTTTATTATTTTTAACCGATCGGCTTTTTGATTTGTTTCGAAAATCTATAACATAAGTGAGTTCTATCTTTATTGGAATTTGGCTTTTGAGGGACGGAAGACTGAAGTCAGAAGACCGAGATGTTCGCACAATTATTATTACTTTCTGTCGATTGAAAACAGTTTGAATAAGGTTAATTGCCTTACAACCTGCTATATGTAATGGATAAAGTATTATCAGGGTGGCTTCCGACTCCCGACTTCTGACTTCCGACAATATTTTTGCCCACTAAATTAACAGTAGAACCCAAAAACTGTATCTTTGCAAAACGATAAAAATCGATAACTTAATTCATAATAATATGTCAGACAAAGTGTTACAAAGTGTTGCCGCCGGTGTGGTTACCGGAGATGGCGTTCAGGAAATTTTTCGCCTTGCAAAGCAAAACCATTTTGCACTTCCTGCAGTGAATGTAGTCGGAACCGACTCGATCAATGCGGTTATGCAAGCTGCCCGCGAAGTCAACTCACCTGTTATTATTCAGTTTTCTAATGGCGGCGCACATTTTTTTGCCGGAAAATTCCTAAGCAACGATGGCGAAAAGGCAGCAATTGCAGGCGCTGTTTCGGGTGCAAAACATATTCACGCCTTGGCCGAACTTTACGGCATCCCAGTACTGGTGCATACCGACCACGCAGCAAAAAAACTTCTGCCTTGGATTGATGGGTTATTGACAGCTGGGGAAAAACACTTTGCCGAATTTGGTAAACCACTCTTTAGTTCACACATGCTCGATCTTTCGGAAGAGCCACTTCACGAAAACCTGGAAATCTGCAAGCAATATCTGACCCGTATGAGCAAAATGGGGATGACACTCGAAATTGAACTTGGTGTTACCGGCGGCGAAGAAGATGGAATCGACAATTCGGATGTTGATAGTGCCAAACTCTATACACAACCAGAGGATGTTGCTTATGCTTATGAGGAACTTATGAAAGTAAGCGACAAATTTACGATTGCTGCTTCGTTTGGCAATGTACATGGTGTGTATAAACCAGGAAATGTGAAACTTCAACCGGTAATACTCAACAATTCCCAGAATTTTGTTGAGAAAAACTTCAACACGGCTTCCAAACCACTCAATTTTGTGTTTCATGGTGGTTCGGGTTCAACACAAGCAGAAATCCGTGAGGCAATTTCGTATGGTGTCGTAAAAATGAATATCGATACCGATACACAATGGGCAACCTGGAAGGGAATTATGGATTTCTACAAGAAAAACGAAGGCTATCTCCAAAGCCAGATTGGCAACCCCGATGGCGACGACAAACCCAATAAAAAATACTACGACCCACGTAAATGGCTCAACGAAGCGCAAAAATCACTTATCGTGCGTTTAAAAGAAGCATTTACTGACCTTAATTGCATTGACAGGAACTAAATGATTATTGTCAAGACCTATTACAAAAAAAAGCTCCATTTTGGAGCTTTTTTTTGTAAACGCTTCGATTTATCGAGACGACAACTGCATGGTTTCAAATGGATTGATACTCAGTACCGGCAAAGGCGAGTTGTTTACCATTTGCTGGGCATAAGGGCCAACCACCAGGTTGTATGGACTGGTTTCCTGCTCTGTCATTATACTGATGAGGTTGGCCTTAACCTTGTTGGCATATTCAATAGTCCCGTTGGTAAGGTTATCGCAGCTCAGGGTATCGCGATGGAAAACAATTCCTTCATCTTCAAGGTATTGGCATACCTGATCGGTGTATTCGTCAACACGGAACTTGATTGACTTATATTTTGAAGCATATATTGAAAGCACATAAATTTCGGCATCAAAAAGCCTGGCCAAATAGGCTGTAAAAGGAACTTTCTGGCGGGTATCGATGGTGCTGTCGATTGGCATTAGAATACACTTCAAAGGCTGGTTTGGATTTATGCCTGCGCGAAGGGTAATTACAGGGCATTTCGACATCGAAATCAGTTTATTGGCATTGCTACCAATCCAAAACTGCTCAAAACCTGATGATCCGTGGGTTCCCATAACAATGCAAAGGCTTTCCATTTCCTTGGCCTCATCAATTATTTCGCGGTAGGTTTTGCCTTCGCGAATTACAAAATCGATGGTCGAATCAGGAAGTTCTGGGCTGTACTTTTCGACAAGTTTGCCAAATTGGTTCCTGATTTCATCAATCAAATCGGCTGACGAATCGGAATAAATGGTTTTTTTTGTAACACTGGGGTTGTTTACCCAAACCATGTGAACATCCAAAGTTCCATGTGTTGCAATCGAAACAGCATGTTCAAGCGCATTTATCGAACAGTCGGAGAAATCAATTGCTGCAATAATATTGGCCATATACTAACTTTTTTAAATGGTTTTCGGTTTTTTGGGATGGCTAAGATAATGAAAAAAGGGGTGCGGTGCAAGTGTTTTTACTCTGTTTGTGAAAATAAATTCGTTTTTTTGGTTGCAGTGCAGTGATACAGAGCGGTTTTTCAATGGAGAAAAGACATACGTAATTATATATCTTACTGATATTCAGGCTATTTGAAGCTATTATCTCAGTTTTTGACAATGAACAAACAAAAACCTGATAATTTCATTTTTGCACTACAAAATCGTTTTGGGATAGATAAAAGAGGATTTTTTTTTCAAAACTCGTCATTAACTATTTGTCATTCGTTTTATAAAACGATTTTATCTTTTACCGGAAATGAATTGGGGTATTCAAGAGTTATTTTCTTTTGAAACCCGACAGCTTCGTTTAGAGTGCGGAAATTGCCGACACGCACACGATAATAAGGCTCTTTGTACGATAGATAGGATTTAATTTCGGGGTTTCCTAAATCGAATTCTCCCTTTATGGTAACAGCTTTGTTTTTGGAATTGCTGCCCGAATCGAAAAATATCTGCACCCTATATCCGTCAATTTCCTGGTTGTTCATGCTCATTTTACGGTACTGTTCGGTAAGCTGGCCAATTTTTTCGTCTTGCACAACCTCCACAGCCCCATTTGCCGGCGATAAATCCTGAGCTTTTACGCCAAAATTTAAAAAGAAAAGCACTAAAAAAGTAGCTAAGGAAAACTTGAACATTACAGTAATGCCTATTACAGTGTGCAGTTATTTTTAGGATGAATGGTCAAAACAGGGACCGAAGAATTGTTTACCAATTGTTGAGCAAAAGGCCCCAAAAGTATTGAGTTAGCCTGATCTTGTACATCGGTCATTATAGCTATTAAATCAGCATCAACCATGCGGGCGTGTTGTATAATGTCGGCAGCCAGGTTTTCGCTGTTGATGCTGTCAACAATATAACCTATGCCTTTTTCGTCAAGGTGCTTTTTAACTTTTGAAACGTTGTTGTCAACCACCTTTTGCATTGATTTGAGGCCACTGGAATTTAATGCCAAAATATTCAAATCGGCTCCTGTATCCATCGCCAGTTGTGCTGCAAAAGCTAATTTCTGAACAGTTTGTGTCGAATGATCAACAGGCAGAAGTATTTTACGATATCCTCGTTTATTGTCATAATTGAACTTAACGGTAACCACCGGGCATGTGGAACTTGAAACAACCCGAAAAGCATTTGTACCAATCCAATATTCTTCGAATCCCGATGAACCATGTGCGCCAACTATAAGCAAATCGGAGCCGTTCAGCTTTGCATAAGTGGCAAGTTCTTGGTAAACCCTTCCTTTACGGACTTTAGCAGTAAGCTTCCCTTGTTTCAGTTTATCCTTATATTTGGCAAGCAGTTCGCTGAAGTCAACCTTTGCATCGTTTCGGAGTTCCTTTGAGGTATTTGCAAATTCCACTTCGTTACCGATCAAATTATCAACCCACACCATGCTAACATCGGCATGTGTTAGGTTGGCAAGTTCAATAGCATACTCAAGGGCATGTATCGAGCCTTTCGAAAAATCTATAGCAACTATTATGTTTTTCATGTCAACTCTGATATTAATATTCACGGCTAAATTAAAAAAATAATCTTACAGATGATTCGCGGACCTCGGATATTTTGAATAAAAATTATTTGGGCATATAACAAGTGAATCGTTTTATAGGTTGAATCGTTGTTAAAACAGAAATCCTCGGCCTTTTCCTATTAATTGCCTATCCGATATTTATTCCATCACGAAAGGTCAAATTAAGTTTCAAATTCTAGGCGGAAGTTCAAATAGCCAATCCTCCATTATCTTTTTGCAATCCAAACCACCCTCTAAGCTTCCTATTTCATACCTTTGCCACAAACAACACATACATTTATAATGGCTGTAAACAAAAACCTTGATGCCGCTCCTGACCACATGACCCCGGCAGAAAAAGAAATTGAGCAAGTGCTTCGCCCTCTCGATTTCGGAAGCTTTGCAGGTCAACCTGGAATTGTTGAGAATCTAAGGGTTTTTGTTGCTGCTGCTTCACGCCGTGGCGAAGCTCTCGACCATGTATTACTTCATGGCCCGCCGGGGCTAGGCAAAACTACTCTTTCCAATATTATTGCCAACGAAATGGGGGTAAATATCAGGGTAACCTCTGGCCCGGTGCTCGATAAACCAGGCGACCTTGCCGGATTGCTTACCAACCTGGAAACAAACGATGTGCTTTTCATTGACGAAATCCACAGGCTTAGTCCTGTTGTGGAGGAATATCTGTATTCGGCCATGGAGGATTTCAAGATCGATATTATGATCGAGTCGGGACCAAACGCCCGCAGCGTGCAGATTACCCTTAACCCTTTTACTCTGATTGGAGCTACCACACGTTCGGGATTATTAACAGCACCGCTACGATCAAGATTTGGGATAAACTCCCGGCTTCAATATTACGATGCCGAGACACTGAAGAAGATTATTATTCGATCGGCTGGCATACTTCGCGTGCCAATACACGACGATGCAGCAATTGAAATATCGCGACGGAGTCGTGGAACCCCACGTATTGCCAACCTTTTACTTCGCCGTTTACGCGATTTCGCACAGATAAAAGGCAATGGTACGATCGATATGGTCATTGCCCAATATGCACTTACAGCTTTGCAAGTGGATAAAAATGGCCTGGACGAAATGGATAACCGTATTTTAAGCACCATAATCCAGAAATTTAAAGGTGGGCCTGTTGGGCTAACTACCATTGCAACTGCTGTAGGCGAGGATTCGGGGACGATTGAAGAAGTTTATGAGCCATTCCTTATTCAGGAAGGATATATGATGCGCACACCACGTGGCCGGGAAGTTACTGAAAAGGCTTACAGCCATTTGGGAAGATATAAGGGACCTGAAGTGGGGAAACTTTTTTAGTAAGAGTTATTATAGAGAATAAGTTCAATTGTTCAATGCTTCGCGTTCAAGGGTTCAAATGCTCGGTTGTTCAAATGTTCACATTATGACCTGTTCAAATGTTAAAAGTTCAATTGTTCGCTTCTTCGCTTCTTCAATTGTTCGCTTGTTCAAATGTTCTACTGATTACTTTTCATATTATCATCAAAGAATGTTTGCTCTCAAAACCATCTTTAATGTCTCTCAATTTAATCTGTTTTGCCATTAATTAGATTACCTGATATTTAGATTATAACGCCAACCTGATTCCCATGACTGATAAGAAGGAACTTTCTACATTTATCAAACATGAAGCTGCTTTGCTTGGTTTTGATGCTTGTGGAATTACACCTGTATTTGAACTAAAAGAGGACGGAATTCATCTAAACGATTGGCTACAAAAGGGATATCATGCCGAAATGGGATATATGCAGCGGAATGTTGATTTGCGGACCAACCCTAAATTGTTGGTTGAAAATGCACGCTCGGTAATCGTTTTCCTGTACAATTACTATCCCGAAAAAGTGATGAATCCTGATTCGAAGTATTTGATTTCTAAATATGCGTATGGAAATGATTATCATGATGTTATCCGTGAAAAGTTGAATATCCTGATCTCAAAACTAAAAGAGCAGGTTCCGGAAATTTCGATTCGGGGATTTGTTGATTCGGCTCCGGTTCTGGAACGTGTATGGGCAACCCGCGCTGGACTTGGCTGGATTGGTAAAAACAGCATGTTGATTAGCAAACGAAAAGGATCATATTTCTTTATCTGCGAACTCATTACCGATATTGAACTGGAATACGATCAACCCATGGGTGGGAATTATTGTGGCGATTGCAGTCGTTGCATGGATGCCTGCCCAACCGGAGCTATTACTGATTTGCGTGTGGTTGATGCCGGAAAATGTATTTCGTATCTCACCATCGAAAACAAAGGGGAAATTCCGGAAACGTTGACCGGGAAATACAAGCAATGGATTTTTGGTTGTGATATTTGTCAGGATGTTTGCCCATGGAACCGCTTTTCTTCACCACATAACGAACCGCTTTTTGAACCTTCGTCGGCTCTGATGGAACTTCATCAAAAAGATTGGGAACAGTTGGATAATGAGCAGTATAACCAAATTTTTCGCAAATCGGCAATTAAAAGAGCTAAATTTGCAGGCTTAAAAAGGAACATAAACTTCATTTCGGGGTTAACTCAATAAAACCCTCTCTGAAATCAAAACCCTGCATCAAACCCATTGAATACAGAATTTTGCACTTGTTTCGGGGGTTCGGTTCCGCTCACCCACCTTCAACAACAATCGCTCAGTGTCCGGTTTTGAACCTTGAACTTTTGAACCTTGAACCCACACATTTAACATAAGCCCTTATCATGCAACAGGAAAAACCTTTTAAAGTTGATATCCGCTCCGAGATTGGAGAATTGGAAGGCGTTATCATACACACTCCTGGCCCGGAAGTTGAAAATATGACTCCCGACAGTTCCCACAAAGCTTTATATAGTGATATACTCAACCTTTCGGTGGCCCTGAAAGAATTCAACCAGTTTAAAGGTTTTCTGTCGAAAGTTACAAAAACCTTTCAGGTTAAAGACCTGCTTTCGACGGTAGTTTTAAACACCGAACACCGGGCCGAATTGTTACAGGCTATTGCTACAAAAGAGCGTTTGAACGCTTACACTGTTGCTGAGTTGATGGATATCAAACCCGAAAAACTTTCAACCGTTTTGATTGAAGGCGTTGAAATGCGAAGAGATAACCTCACCGGGTTTTTGTCGAAAGACCGATACTCCATTGAGCCTTTACACAATTTCTTCTTTACCCGCGATGCCTCAGTTGCCATGCTCGACCGTGTGCTTGTAAGCCGTATGGCAAGTCGTATACGCGACCGCGAAACAATAATTATGGATGCTATTTTCCGGAATCATCCGGCTTTTGGGGTAAAAACCATCCACCCAGAACAAAGCAGGCATTTTTGCGCCGATTTCAGTTTCGAAGGCGGTGATTTCCTTGTGGCACGCGAAGATATTTTGTTGATTGGCACAGGGGCGCGTACCACTTCGCAGGGAATAGATTTTATTATGGAGTACTATAAAAAGAAAAAAGTACAACGCCATATTATCGTACAGGAATTGCCTTATACTCCTGAGTCGTTTATTCACCTCGATATGGTTTTCACTTTCCTCGACCGCAACCAATGTATGGTATATGAGCCGCTTATCCTGCACCCGACCCGTTATTTGACAATTCATATCAATATTGATAATGGGAAGGTAAAATCTATACGCGAAGTAGAAAATATACCAAGTATCCTTAAGGAATTGGGCATGGAAATGGAAACCCTGTTTTGTGGTGGACGGCGCGACAGCATGATTCAGGAACGGGAACAATGGCACAGTGGGGCTAACTTTTTTGCTGTTGCACCAGGAAAAGTTATTGGCTATGGACGTAACGTAAATACTATCGAGGAATTAAACAACCACGGTTATGCCGTAATAAAAGCAAACGATGTGGTTCACGACAAAGTGGATATAAACAAATATAGTAAATACGTTGTAACTATTGATGGATCAGAACTTTCGCGCGGTGGTGGCGGTTGTCGCTGTATGACAATGCCGGTTAGGAGGAAGCCGGTTGATTGGTGATTTTAGGGCAAATATCAATTATCTCCCGCCCCAGTGGAAACCGTCCAATTCAAAACCTGCAAGGGATAGTGCCCTATCTGTTACGGTTGCTGCAAGTTGCTCGATGTTTATTGGATGGCTGTAGAAAGATGGTGTAGCTGGGCAAATAATTCCACCTGCTTCGGCAACGGCTTTCATATTGTTGATATGTATGAGGCTGAGTGGGGTTTCGCGGACAACGAGTACCAGTTTGCGGTGTTCTTTAAGTATCACATCGGCAGCGCGGGTCATCAAATCATTGGAAATCCCAGAAGCAATCCTTCCCAAAGTGCCCATACTACAGGGTACAATTATCATGGCATCATACCCTGCCGACCCAGAAGCAACTGGAGAAAAAAAATCGTCTTTTTTAGATAAATCAAATGGCAAGTTCGTAAAATCCGAATTTCCAAGTTCATATTCCCAAACCCCTTTGGCTGTATCCGAAAACAAAACTGCGACTTTTGAAAGTTGATCGTTAAGTTGTAAAAGGCTATCAAATAGTACTTTGGCATATATTGCACCGCTTGCGCCTGTAACACCAACTATTAGTTTTATTTTATATGGTTTCATTTCAGAATTGGATGGATTATGCAGATGCTTAAAATTTATAGCTTAAAAAAAACAAAATGCAATCGTTGTATTGGCCGAGGTCGAACATCCGTCGAACTGCCCCGGTAACTTCGTCGTGCCTGATGCTAGTCAGTGAATTGACGTTTCGGAAGTTCACACTTAATTTTTCGGTAACCTCATACCCAAACCCAAACATTAAAGATGGGTTAATAAGGTTGTAATCGCCATCAACAAATTCAACATAATCCACTACTTCATAATTATGCAACAAAAAAGACAGGGAAGGACCGGTTTCAATCGTTAATCTATTTTTAAAATGAATTTGGTAGAGAAAAGGCATTTCGATGTATCCAAGCCGCATAAGGTAAAAAGTAAAATCCTGATGTTTCTCGTCAGGGTTGTGGCGGCTTCCTTTCTGAAAATAGCTCAATTCGGTTTGAAGAGAGGAAATTTCACTTATGTTCAATCGCACCCAAAATCCGGCATATGCACCAGGTTTATGGAATCCGCTGTATGTGTCGCCCGCAACCTGACTGCCAACCAATCCGCCTGCAATTCCGCCTTGAAAAGCTTGACCTTTGGTTGAAATCACTGACGCAAAAAGGAAGAGGAAAAGGGTAATGGATTTTAGCATAAAATAATTTTTGATGTCCGACTATAGCTAA
>CAIRHD010000443.1 GCA_903878265.1 uncultured Bacteroidales bacterium
CCGCGGTTCTTTCAACTTACCAGGGAGGGCAATGGAGGAATATTTCATGGGGATGCGCAACACCTGTTCCCTATTCGGGGACACATACAGCAGACGTTACGCAAATCATCTGGAACTGGATAAGTGTCCCGATTACCATTGGTTATAAATGGAATACAGTCAATAATTATTCTACTGCGCTGGATATGGGAACTGCAACCACTAAAACTGAAACGGGATTGACGTGTCAGACAAATTATACCCGGTATGTATGGGCATATAACAATTGCGGGGCAACTCTATTAACATTAACCCAGGCAACCCTGCCCATTCCTTTTCCTGCAACTACTGCCGGAACCCATGTTGCCACGGTGAACCAGATTACATGGAACTGGATTCCTGTTGCAGGCGCTACAGGCTATAAGTGGAGTGCCACCAATAATTATGCTATGGCCACCAATATGGGGCCGGCAACCACCTATAGCGAAACCGGCCTGGCCTGCGGTTCCTCATATACCCGGTATGTGTGGGCATACAACGGCTGCGGGAATTCAGACCCCGCACTGCTTTCGCAATACACCAACTTCTCTCCTGCATCACCTGATGTCACAACAGTGCCTGCAACCAATTATATTATCTGGAGCTGGAATCCGGTTGCGGGCGCTACCGGCTATAAATGGAGTACTGCCAATAATTATGCAGCGGCAACTGATCTGGGGGCTGCAACCACTTATACTGAAACCGGTCTTACCTGCGGCAATATTCTGTACAAAAGATATATCTGGGCGTATAATACCTGCGGTTATTCGGCTTCAATGCAATATATGGATCTGACAACTGCCTGCTGTGGCGGTTCCGTAACTGTCAATCATATTGCAGGAGCAGTTGCTCCGGTTACCAAAACTGTGACTTACGGCAGCGCTACAAATATAGCCGGTGAAACATCGAAATGCTGGATTACCAGAAACCTGGGCGCGAGCCAGCAGGCCACTGCCGCTAATGATGCCACCGAACTCTCGGCTGGCTGGTATTGGCAGTTTAACCGCAAACAAGGGTACAAACATGATGGCACGACGCGAACACCGAATACAACCTGGATTACCAACATCAGCGAAAGTTCTGACTGGACAACAGCCAATGACCCATGTGCGCTTGAACTCGGTGCCGGCTGGCGCTTACCAACTGCTACCGAATGCACCAACGTGGATGCAGGCGGAAGCTGGACCGACTGGAACGGACCCTGGAGTTCTACTTTAAAAATGCATGCTGCCGGGTACATATTCTACAGCAGTGGAGTGCTGACCGATCGAGGCTTATATGGCTTCTACTGGAGCAGTACGCAGTTTCAACCTCTCACTGGATCATACCTATTCTTTGGGAGTACAAATTGTTTTATGAACCAAGGACAAAAAGCTTACGGGGCACCGCTCCGCTGCCTTAGGGAGTAGCTGTTTTTTGATTTTGTGATATTACATCATTTAAACCTTTATTGATTATGGACTGTATATCCGGCAGAGAACAATTTCTTAAAAACAAAAACAAATCAAAACCTCTTTAACTATGAAAAAACTTTATTTCCTGATTGCACTTGTGAGTATGCTTGCCTCATCGGCTATGGCCCAGGTAGCTGTTAACACCGATGGCTCCTTGCCTGATCCTTCTGCTGGGCTGGATGTAAAATTCAATATCAAAGGGCTCCTGCCGCCGCGCATGACATTTGCAGAAAGTAATTCCATCCTAAATCCCGCTGAAGGGCTAACAGTATTTTGTACGAATTGCAATACTGACGGAACCGCGGTTCTTTCCACCTTTCAAGGCGGGCATTGGCGAGATATTTCAAAGGGATGCCCATCACCGATTTCCTCTTGTAGCTATCCTATCCAGGTCGTTACGCAATTTATTTGGAACGGGCAGAATGCCCCGATCACCTTTGTTCTAAAAGGAAAACAATGTATGATTACATTACACTGGAACGCGCGCATCTTATTTTTTGATGCGTATGTTTAAAACCATAATCACTGCCCTTTCTATTCCAACCAATGCTTCTCTGAACGACTGTTACTAAGAATAAGTCAATTAGATAAACTTTTTCTCTCCCATTTTAATCTTACCGCTCTCCCCATTAATAAACACACATTGCCCTGAAAAAGGGCAATAAGTGTTTATAATAACACGTTTCGTGCAATACTGGCAACTTAATGATATGTAACAATATCCCATATTTAAAATCCATTCCGCACCCACCATGCCGCTTTACCTCCAAAAAGTCAAATCCGCTAACCTGTCCAACTCGGAAATCCCACCCCCCTCAATCAACCCATTAACCAATTATCAGTTACCATTTCTACATCTCCACATTACCACATTGCCTCATTACCTCATTTTCAAATTATCTCTTTAGCGCATTACTTTATTACCTCATTTTCAAATTACCTCATTTTCAAATTAACCCGCATTACTCCTTTATCGCTTTACTCCAAATCCAACCTATTTTCAAATTATCTCATTTTCAAATTGTCATATTTTCGCACTTTCAAATTAAACAAAAACTGCTCGTATTTAGATTCAAAATAAACTTGCTTCTTGCTATAAAACAAAGCTATTCATTCATAATTTATCAACTAGCGTTTGCAATGAGGTCGCTGTTGTTAGGCATCAAGTTCGTCCAAAGTTTGGAACTTTGGGCGAGTTAAAAAACCGTTCGATTCCAGGTTTCGGCCGATTTCTATGAGGTTACAGCCATATTTTTTTTTTGTAAAAAAAGCGGGAATGGATTCTTTTGCATCTCCATTCCCGTCAAATAAATCATAGCAATTGTATACGCCAAACATTGAGTTTTACGAAAGAATTCTATAACCTATTCCATCATCTTCAAGCAATATTCAATGCTTTTCCATGTGCGCTCAATGTCGTGGTCGAGGCCAACACTGAAGCGCACCAATCCTGCCGACAACCCCATATCATCCTGTACATCCTGCGGCACTTCGCTCGAAGTACTTTTTCCGGAATTGCTGAACAAAGTCTTAAAATATCCAAGACTAACAGCTAGGTATCCAACATCATGCATTTCCATAAGTTCCATAAATCTATTGGCTTTATCGCTGGTAATCAAATCAATCGAAAGCATTCCACCATAACCAAAATCAGGGTTCATCTGGCTTTTCATAATCTCGTGTCCTTTATGGTCGGGCAAACCGGGATAACTGATTTTTAGCCCTGCTCCTTTCATTTTTATTGCCAAATACATGGCATTTTTGCTATGTTGCTGCATCCGTATATGTAAGGTATGCAGGTTTTTCAAAATACTCGACGAACGCAATGGATCGAGAACAGGCCCCAGAAGCATGGCAGTTCCACTGTTCACATCAATCAGCGAGCCAATAAATTCGTGTGTTCCACAAATTGCACCAGCAACACAATCATTTTTCCCATTTATAAATTTGGTCATACTATATACGACGATATGCGCTCCCAGAGCAGCCGGTTGTATTATCATCGGAGTAAAAGTATTATCCACCATCAGCTTGATATTATGCTCGTTGGCAATTTCCGCCAATGCTGGAATATCCGAAATTTGAAGCATGGGGTTGGTCATGGATTCGGTGTAAATGATTTTGGTTTCCGGCGTTATTGCATTACGAACGGCATCCAAATCGGTAATATCAACGAAAGTGGTCTTGATATTGAATTTTGGGAGGTAATTCTGCATAAAAGCAAACGTTCCGCCATACGTCGTAACACTCGACACAATATGGTCACCGGCATTGCAACATTGCAAAATTGCCGAAGTTATTGCACCCATTCCTGAAGCCGTAACCCAACCTTCTTCGGTGCCTTCCATGGCAGCCAACACATCGGCAAGGTACTTATTGCTTGGGTTCCAGTGCCTTGAATACAAGAAACAACCTTCAGACTCACCATGAAAAGTATCGCTCATGGTTTTGGCTTGCAGGAAAGTGTAAGTAGCCGAATCGGTAATGGATGGGTTTACATCGCCAAATTCGCCAAACTGTTTCATTTCAAAAATTGCGCGTGATGGATCGTGTTTCATGGTTTTTTTGTGTGAAATTATTGCTTTTGTGTGGACTAAATTGGGTATGGCTTCAAAGATGCAAAACTATCAGATGTTTAGGTTTTGAACAATAAATATGACATTCTGAATCCAATATTGTAATAATATTTTAATTTTGAAACTTTAACCTAAATATTACTTTCAAAATGAATCTAATTTCGTAAAATTATGGCAACAAACTTTCATCTTGATGCGCTCGACAGGCGTATAATCGAACAGCTAATGAAGGATGCCCGAACTTCGTATGTAGAAGTCGCCCGTCATTGCAAAGTAACACATACCGCAGTGCATCAGCGGATTAACAAAATGAAGGATGCCGGAATCATATCAGGATCCCAATTGGTTTTCAACCATAAAAGCATGGGTTACCTAACTTGTGCGTTTATCGGCATTCAGGTAAACCTGACTTCTACCAGCACACACAACGAAGTATTTAACAAAATAAGGCAGATTCCCGAAATAGTTGAATGCCACCATATTTCGGGCAAGTACTCGCTTTTGTTAAAAATAATTACACGTAACAACGAGCACCTGAAACAGATAATTATTGAGCAAATCCAATCTATCCCTGAAATTTCGTTTACCGAAACATTTATATCTTTGCAGGAAGGATTTTCGAGGCAATTGCCTATTGGTTAGGTGGTTAATGGCTATTGGTTAATGGTGGATAGAAAATGGGAAATAGAGATTAGGGAAATAGGGAATAGTAAATCAGCAAATTAAAATAATACCAAAATCTTCACAAACAATCTTTTATGAAAGCCGTTTTCAAAAACCGTCCTAAACTAAAACCAATTTCAACTAAAATTGATCTGATTCTTGAAATAGCTGCATTTCTTTTCTTCTTGGCAATATGGCTTTTACCGGTTTTAATGTTCCAAAGTCTTCCTGAGACAATTCCTACACATTACAACCTGAAAGGCGAAATAGACGATTGGGGAAGCAAAACCACAATATTTATTTTACCTGCTATCGGCTTAGTTTTATTTATCGGGCTTACCGTCCTGAATAAATATCCCCACATTTTCAATTATCCTTCCGAAATCACCGAAGAGAATGCGCTTCAACAATACTCAATGGCTACACGATGGATACGGATTATTAAATTGATTGTTGTACTGCTTTTTTTTGCAATCGAATGGCAAATATGCAATGCAGCCGAAAACAGTAAATTGCCGGTTTGGTTCCTGCCTGTGGCAATAGTAATTCCGATAGTATTACCAATAATCCTTGCATTTTCACTAACAAAAAAGTCCGTGAAAGCCAAGAAAACAGCAATGAAGTAGTGATTAAATATTATTCCAATAACTGATAACCATTACACTATTAACCATTTAACCGGATTTACCTATCTGATTAAGTTTTACTACTTTTGCAAAAAAAAATAACAACCAATAATTTAATAATGAAAAAGTTTTTTGTCCTGGTTCCAATTGTAGGAATTGCTTTACTGATGTCGTGCAAATCGGGTGGTTCAAGTTTTAATGGCGGCACTGCCGAACAGCCTTTTGGCGAAAAGAGTGGTACAATTGTCTATAAACCCATGGAAATGATGGGTGTAAAGGTTACCCAGACCATGTTTTTCGACGATTACGGAAAAAAGACCTTGCGGGAAACCATCGTTGAAGGTAACATGAACGGTGTGGAAATGAAACAACACACCTTTGATATAACCGATGGCTTTACAATGTACCATTACGAGACGGAAAATGTTGCCGATGGTCAGGATAAAACGACCAAAAGTGTGTATAAATCAACTTTGGTGCCTGAAATGTTCGAGCTTATGA
>CAIRHD010000444.1 GCA_903878265.1 uncultured Bacteroidales bacterium
AATATAAAAACGGTAATCGCTGATGCCTTCGGTAGGCCCTTTAATATGAAAACGCTCGTTCAACCCGTCGTTGTTGGGCGAAAAGGCAGTGGGCACATACAAATCGAGCAGCACAACTTTAATGGTATCCATTTCGCGGCAGCAATTGGTATCAATAATTATAACATTGTAATAACCTTGCGTCGAAACCTCCAGCTTTTGGTCGGTGGAGCCATCCTGCCAAAGGTATGTTACCATGCCCGGCCCTGCATCCAGTTCGGTGGATGAACGCGGCAAAATATACAAGCTATCCTTGGCAAAGCTTTTGGGTGGGCGCTTGTTGATGGTTACCTCCAATGCCCTGTCGAAAACGCGGCCATTAAAACACTCCTGTGTTTTTACATTATACTTGCCCGATGCCGAAAATTTGTGGAAAGGTTTGAGGCTCGGGTCCGAATTGCTGGCACCTGAACCCGCATCGCCAAAATCCCAACGGATAGAATCAATATTTGCAGGGTTGGTAAGGGTAAAATAAGTATCGTCACCATCGCATTTGGTATCGAAGGTGATGCCCGGTATATCGAAAAAGCTCTGGATATAATTTGGCAATCCCATCATCTTGGTGCTTCCGGCCAGGGTTAGCCCTTCTTCTTTCAGGTTGCAGGCGGTATCGGATCGGTTAGGGTTTTCGATAATGCAAAGGTAACTTTGGGTATATCGCGTACCGTATATTTTACCGTCGACAGCTAATTGCAGGGCAGTAATGTCGTGTGCCAGCCGGTTGAGCAACACAGGGGCACTGCCCGTTAGCAAATCAACTTGGTATAGATTGTTGTTGGCATTGGTTGTGGGGTTGAGGTCGGTGGTGAAATAGAGTTTGGTATTGTCGGGCGAAAATTCTATCCCGTAAGGCGCACCGCCATCGGGCGAAGGTATTTGCCTAGCATTGGAAACCGTGCCAGTTGAGTTATCGAAATCAAACCATTCCACCTTATTGGAACCAAATATTGCAACGGCAAGTTTGGAACCATCGGGCGAAAGTTTCATATACCCAACCGGGTTTTTAGTCATAATGCTACCTGTATGCACCATACCTGCACTGCTTCTAACCGGTAAGCTATCAACCCCCGCAGCGGTAATTTTGTATGCTCTGAACATATCGTTCCCCCATTCGTGTACCACTACCCAATAATCGTGGCCATTGGAATGTTTTGTGGCGGTAAGTTTTTCAGCACATTCATCCAATAGCTTTTTGGGGTGCATGGTGTCGGTTGGTGCAATTTTGCCGGCATCTATGGCATAGTAATTCAATCCTTTGGTAACAAAGCCAGGAGTTTTTATTAGGTGGTTGGTAAAAAGGATATACCTGTTTCCACCTGCCGGGTGAGGCACAAACAACGACGATTGCGTACAGGCAGGATATCCATCAAGTGCCGAGGATAACAAATTGGAGTTTTTGTCCCACAATTTCATGCCATCGCTGAAAAACACCAGGTTACCATCCTTATCGCAGATGGAAGAACATCCCTTGCCAAACAACAAAGACGATGGCAGAGTGGAATAGACAGGGCTTCCGCCATGGAATTCCAATTTTGCGTTGCTGTAAAAACACCAAGTTTCCCCTTCGCGGGGAGGTTTATACGAACACTCATTGGACGTTTGCCCCAATACAAAATGCAGCAGGAAATAAAAAAGGAAAGCGAGATAAATTTGTTTTGGCATCCGTGCTAATTGAGGGTGATGTACAGCAATAAATTAGCTGTACTTATTTGGTGATGTTGTTTCAGGCCCGTTTCGCTGGGCAACTATTGGAAGAGCGACTTAGGATTTTTATCCTAATTACAACCAATTTTAAAAGCAGACAGCTATCCAAAAAGTAATTCTTCTGTCATAAACCTTTCCTGAAACATTTGCTTACGAGGCCAACTGAAATCGGGAAAACAGCAGCCGATTAATACTTGACGATCTTCACTATACGGAGAAAATCGCTGTTGTAAATCTTAAGGAAATATACCCCCGAAGGTTGTGCTGTGATATCCAAAGCAAAAGAGTTATCGTTCCCACTTTGTGAAACCACCTGATTGCGCCCGATTACCATGCCTTGCGAGTTTATGATTTCAGTTACAAAACCATTGGCATCTGGCTTTTCCAAATGTACTTTGCAGGTAAACAAACCTGTTCCGGGATTTGGATACACCATGCACGAAAATTGCTTGCTATCTTTGGCAATCCCATAACTGCAATCCTCATAGGAATAAATAATGGTCAATTCACCCGAATTTGAGCAACCAGTCAACGTGTTGAAAACCGTAACGGAATAATGCAGCATATCAAATGCTATCCCGGTCGTGGTCGATTGTATCATGGGTGTAGTTGCCCCGTTCGACCATAAATACGATAGGTTCTGTCCGGCAGCATTAAGTGTAACTGTATCGAAAACACAAGCCATAATTGTATCGTTTCCAACCACATGGGCTTCTGCAGGTATAAGGTTTACAACAGGCAAAGGGTTTACAATCAGAGTTACTGTATCTGAACTTGCAGTGAAACCATCAGAAATGGTAAGGTGATACGTTATGGTTTGGGTAGGTGAAACAACTGGATCGGTATCATTTGATAGGAATCCATTGTCGGCAGTCCATGTGTAAGTGTAGTTTCCGGAGCCGCCTTCCGATAACGGGTGCAAAGTGGTTGATTCGCCGATGCAAATAGGGGAGCGCTGTGCTTCGGGGTTTACCATCAATGCGCCACCGGTAATAGTAACCAATGTTTGGTTTGTTGAAGAACATCCATGTCCATCAGTTACCTGAAAAGTAAAAATTGTGGTACTCGTAAGTATGGTTGTGCTGCTTGCCATTAGCGTTGGCGAAACAAGCAGGCTGGAAGGGTTCCATGCGTATGTGTAAGGCTGAGTCCCGGCAAGCACAAACCCGTTTAAAGTAGTGCTGGTCCCAAAAGGGATTGTTTGATCTGTTCCTGCATCAATTGTCGGATTATCATATACAGTAATGGTTGTGGTTTTTGTAACAACGCTAAACCCATCGTTTACCAGCACTGTGTAAGCGGTTGTTACTGTTGGCTGCACCGTAATATCCTCCATTGTTGACGAAAAACCCGCAGGGTTCGACGACCATGAAAAAGTGTAATTTCCGGAACCACCTCCAGGCTGAAGGTTGATGCTGGTATTGGCTCCTTTACAAATATGGGAAGGCTCGGCAGCTATTTGGACGGCAAGTGCCCCGCCAGTAACTGTAACTGTAGCAATATCCGATTGTTGGCAGGCATTTCCGGCATCAACAACTGTGAGCGTATAATCGGTTGAAGTGGTAAGGTTTACGGTTGTCGGGTTCAGGATGTTGGGATTAACAAGTTTGTCGGCAGGCTCCCAATGAGTTGTGTAGTTTCCGCTTCCACCGTATGCTTCGCCTTGTAAGGAAGTGCAGGTGCCAAAAGGGATGGTTCGGTCGTAACCTGCACTTGCTGTTGGTGTTGGATTGATAACAACAGGTTTTATAAGCTGTGATGTGCAACCGTTGTTAGAAATTACTTTAAGCATTACATTATAAGTGCCTCCATCAGAATAAGTAAAAGTTGGGTTTTGAAGGTTCGAAGTGTCCAGTCCCATGCCAAAATTCCAAAACCAAGAAGTTACATAGCCTCCAAATACAGAACTTATGTCGGTAAATTGTGTTGGAAAACCAGAACAGTAGTTGTTCAGCGTAAAATCAGGGACAGGTTTTGCATTTACGTTCACGGTAACAGTGCCAGAAGCAAGTCCATTGCATATTTCGTTGGAAACCTGGGTTGCTTTGTATGTGGTACTGGTAGTTGGGTGGACGTAAAATATATAAGGTGAAGTATTTACACCAATAGTTGTGGGGTTTGCACCATTGGTGGTATAGGTAACGCTCCAAGGTGGATGGTTCTGGCAAGTTAGTGTAAGCGCAGTGGAATCGCCCATACAAATATCGCCACCTCCGCTTAAAGTAGCAGTTGGCTTATTGAAAATTGCAACATTCGTGTGGTTGGTATCAGCACTTGGCACCCCATTTATTGTTACAAACATGGAATACATCCCTGCCATGGCCGGTTGCACATTGAGCCTTGTTGGATTTTGTATGTTCGACGACCAACCATCGGGGCCAACCCAATGGTAAACTGCATTGTTCATGTTGGCAGCCGTAAGATGTAACATTTCCCCAACGCAAAGCGGTCCATCGTTTGCGGCGGCAGGAGGAAGAATGGTGCAATCCGTAACCCCTGTGCCTCCGGTTTGTGAGAAAATAATATTGCACGGTTGATTTGAATAATTAGTAATGATCAGGATATAATACTTACCAAGAATAGCATTTGGAATATCAACAACTTCGGTTGCTGCCGTTGAATAACTGCAGTCGATAACTTTGTTGCTTGTTAATTGACCACACACATTTTGCGAATCGAAAGGACCCCACAGACAAAAGTCGATATCGTACGAAGGCTGGCTGTGCATCGTAATCTGTATCATACCAGGAATGGCAATTTTCATGTAATACCATGCAGGGTTTGGCGTGGAGCCCAGACAACTATAAAATGGGCCAACCTGTGCGGTTGGCGATCCGGTACCAGCAGGAAAGCTATAGGCCGAACCGGTGCAAAATGGCAAGGCCCCTTCGCACATGTTATTTGCTATTTGCGCAATTCCGGCAAAGTTGAGTACAATCGCAAACAGGGTTAGTATGTAGAATCGCTTCATCGACAGAATTTTAACTTTATTTGAATTTTTCATATTTCCTTAAAAGTTCGTTCTTTTTAGCTGGCGAAAGGCTTTTTCCTGCAGCAATGGCTTTTTCAGAATAGGTTTGCAATGTTTCTAAAATTTGCGCTGAATCGTATTCCTTGCTCGATAATAATTCGATCGACGAACCTGAAATATTTGAATTGTTTACAACTAATTTGGGATCCGAAAACACTACATCAAGAAAATAGGCACGCTCAAAAAATGACGGCATCTGCGTGAGGTCAACCGAAAAGTAGGTGTTTGTGGCATCCGATGAAGTTATTGTCGCAAATGACTTTGAAGGCACTCCAATAGTAGCTGTTTGCTGTCCGTAAACTAAAGTGGGAAGGATAAAAACAAGCACTCCAACAAGTGTAAGAAAAGCTGTTTTTATAAAGAAAAAGGGGTTGTGTTTCATGTGTTTAGGCTAAAAAGATTTCCAAAAATAGGATTATTTTTATTACTGTGCAATTCTTGCCTCAAATTTCTTGTTTTTATATGAACTGAACAAAGGAAGTTTCAGATATTGATTTTACGGATTTTAACTGCTTACCTACAAATAACTTAAATTAATTTTCTGCTTTTAAATCGCAAAAATTGAAGGTTCACGGCTTTCAATATGTACATTTGCTGTAATTTTACAGATTTAATTCCTGATTTATCAAATTGATTTTTCGCCTAAAACATTCTGTTATGAAAATAAAATCAAAATTCATAAACAACCTGATTGTAGCATTAACCATCTTGTTACCAACAATTTTATGTGGCCAAAATGCGCCGATCACCACAGCAGGATCTGCAAGTTCTTGCCCTGGCGGAACAATTACAATTCCGGTAACGGTAACAGCTTTTTCACAAATTTCGGCTGTTTCGTTGCGCCTCGATTTTGATTCCACAATGTTGCAATATTCAGGTTATAGTAATCTAAACGCTTCATTGCCAGGCTGCATGTTGAACGTAATTCCAGTTTCCGGAACCCAAAAGAAAATTTTGATAGTCTGGTCCCAGCTTGCGGCCCTGAACCTAACAAATGGCAGTACAATTGTGGATTTGAACTTTGTATTGCTTGGAGGTTTGCCCACACTTTTGTTCAATAATACATCCAACGGTGGTGGCGATTGTGAGTATGCCAACGCAAGTGGTAATGCGTTGAACGATATTCCAACATCAACTTATTATATTGATGCATCCATAGTAAATTTAGGTCCTGCCAAAGCTGACACTATCATAGGTTCAACAACGATGTGCCTTGGTCAGCAAGGTGTTCCTTATTCGGTTGCTGCAATAGCAAATGCCACAAGTTACACTTGGGCATATTCTGGTTCGGGTGCAACCATAAACAACGGTACTACAAACAATGTTACAGTTGATTTTTCGCAATCGGCAACTGTTGGAAACCTTAGCGTATATGGAATTAACGCCTGTGGTAATGGTCCATTATCACCCGATTTTCCAATTGCAATTTCTGCTGTTGCAGATGTGGGTTCAATATCTGGGCCGTCTTCAGTTTGCCAGGGCCAAAATGCAGTTCCATATTCAGTTGCCACCGTACCAAATGCGGTAAGTTATATTTGGTCGTATTCCGGCTCAGGTGCAACCTTAACCAATGGCACAACCAATACTGTTACAGTGAATTTCTCTGCCAATGCAACTTCGGGAAACCTGATCGTGGCAGGTATAAATGAATGTGGTGTAAGCGGTATGCCAACTAATTACCCTATAACAGTAAATCCACTGCCCTTTACTGCAGGAACAATTTCGGGCTTTGGCTCAGTTTGTCAGGGACAAACGGCGGTTGCATTTTCAGTTGCTTCCATTTTGAATGCTACAAGCTATGTATGGAATTATTCCGGTACCGGTGCCACCATCAGCAATGGAACTACAAATACTATTACCATTCAGTTCGCTACTAATGCAACATCAGGAAACCTGAGTGTTGCAGGAATAAATTATTGTGGAACCGGAGTTGCTTCACCTATTTTTCCGATTGTTGTAAATGTGTTGCCTACTGCCGATGCAGGTGCAAATCAAAGTATAGGATACGGAGCTAATACAATATTAAGTGGTTCTGCCACAGGTGGTTCTGGTGTTTACAACTGGCATTGGGAACCAGCAGCCTTGCTTGGCAATCCCAATATCCAAACTCCAACAACAGTTAATCTAACTAGTACAGTACAGTTTAACCTCACTGTTGGCGATGCAACCACCGGGTGTTCAGGCACCGACTTTGTAATAATTTCGATAACCGGTGGGCCATTGGCTGTAAATGCTACTGCCTCTCCAGAAACAACTTGTGCAAGCGAAACGGTTCAGCTTCAAGCCCTTGTAGGTGGCGGCACAGGCAATTATGCTTTTTCCTGGACATCGGAACCAATTGGGTTCACATCCAACCTTCAGAATCCTAGTGCAAATCCTATTATCTCAACCCAATACACGGTTATTGTTAATGATGGAAATGCAACTTTGGGCGATTTTGCTGGAGTTACCGTAAATCCTCTTCCACCCTCCCCCAATGCTCCAACAGGGCCAGATACTGTAGATTTGAGAACAATTGTAAACAGCGATTACACTACCGCTGATTTACAGTATGCCGATACCTATACCTGGGAACTTAATCCTACTTCGGCAGGTAATATTGGCGGAAACGGAATTGTTGGATCCGTGGTTTGGAACCCTAATTATTTGGGTTTTGCCAAAATAAAGGTTGCGACAGTCAATTCATGTGGGCAATCGGTTTTTTCATCCGAAAAGCAAACTTTTGTTGATAATACGACTGGTTTGAAGGAAAGCTTTGTTGATGCTTTATCTATTTACCCAAATCCAAACGATGGCAGTTTTATAATCAGTACATCGAAGGAAATTAAGCGGATTGTTGTAACTGATGCTATTGGCAAAATTATATATAATGCTGAAAACCTGAATTATGACTATTATTTCGAATATCAACTTTCGGATGGTTTATATGTGGTAAGGATACTTTTGAATGACGGATGGATAGTTAAAAAAATGCTTGTCAAGACAAATTGACATTTGTCTTTTTCATTTATTTTACAAAAGCCTTTTCAGTAGAAAAAAGCCTCCATGCAAACCCAAACTTCCATTTACCACAAATTGATTTTGTATATCTTTTTGCTTGGCATATTTGTAATTGTGGCAGTTAGTTTGTTTTCTTTCATCACAGCACGAAACGCTATTCTGGAACGCACTTTCGAGCAGCTTACTTCGTTAAGGGTTGCTAAAAAAGGGCAGATTGAGCAGTTTTTTAACGATAGGATCAAGGAAGTCGAACTGTTCTCACATCAGGATATTTCCGGAGTTTTTAAGTTTAATGCCAAACATTTGGAAGGCTCCATTAGCTTTAACCTCTACAGAGAAGGCATGGATTCCAACTTCGAGAAGTTTTTTAGGACAGGAAACTATTTCGAAAAAGTATATATCGTTAAAGGTGTGCAAATAGAATGTTTTGTGTTCGATTCCATTTCAGGTAAATCATTTTCGGTTTCAAATGATGAAAAGCAACTTTTAAATCAGGTACTTTCCAAAGTCAGGATAGAGAACAAGATTGTTTTACAAGACTATTCCACCGGAATAAATGATAGTTCAGCACATTTGTTTATCGCTTCTCCCTTGTTTGATTTTCAACAGATTACTTCAAATCAGGTGGTTTTTGAGCTTAGGGCGTCAGCTATCAACAATACTATGAAAAGCAACGAGCTTGCAAATGGCTTGGGGAAAAGCGGTGAAGTCTATCTAGTAGGTCCTGATTTATTGATGCGCAGCGAATCCCGTTTTTTCGAAAAATCAATAATGCACCTGCCTATAAAAACCGAAACGGCAAGAATTGCTTTTGATTCTATTGAAGGAACCCGACAAAATGTGGATTACAGGGGAATTTTAACCTTGTCGTCGTATAGCCCACTAGTTTTACCTGGCCTCAACTGGGTGATAATTGCCGAAATTGACAAAAAGGAAGCCATGAAGCCAGTGTATAAGCTGGCCAACGAGATTGTTTTCCTAAGCATTTTTATCACGCTCATACTTTTTGTTGTTTCTTATATTATCTCCCGAACTATTGCCCGTCCAATAATCGAACTTAAAAATGCAACCATCAAGCTACAAAAAGGTGATCTGGATTCGGTATTGCACATAAAATCCAACGACGAGTTGGGCGAACTGACCGAAAATTTCAACCTGATGACCAGTCAGTTAAAAGCCCAACAGATAGAAATAAAGGAGCGGGAAGCCAGGATGTTTTCTTCGTTTATTGATGGTCAGGAAGATGAACGGCAAAGGCTTTCACGCGAATTACATGATGGCCTTGGGCAGTTGATTATTGCTACAAAATTGAAAACGGAAACCATGGTAAATTTAGGAAGCGGAATCACTAGTGAAAGCATTGTGCGCCTTCGTTCCATGTTTGATAGCCTTGTTGATGAAGTAAGAGGGATTTCGAACAACCTTATGCCTCCTGTGCTTCAGGAGTTTGGGCTGGAAATCGCTCTAAAACAAATCTGCAATGATATTACCAAGCACAGCGGGATAAATGTTATTTTTGATTCGCAGATGCCGGCATGCGAAATGGATATGCGCCTAACTACCTACACCTTCCGTATTGCGCAAGAAGCCTTGAACAATGCAGTAAAACATGCTGTTGCATCCGAAATTATCATGACTTTGATAGGGAATGAAAAAATGATAAACCTCATGGTTCAGGACGATGGCATAGGTATTAACCTTGCCGATCCTTGCAACCAAAACGGACGGGGACTTAACAGTATGTGCGAACGTGTAAAACTGCTCAACGGCCTGATTGATATTAGCAAAGGCGAGAACAACGGCACAATTGTTTCTGTAAAAATCCCACTTGTTTAAGTTCTTTTCAGCGATTCTTGGCTGAAAGGCATACTTTTGTTCATCATAATACTACAATAGCACTCACCCAAAACCCCAACCCTAAAATCCCAACTCCTTCTATATATGTCAGTTATTAAAATCATTCTAACGGAAGATCACCAAATATTGCGTGATGGTATAAAGGCTTTGATTGCTTCAAGAAATATCGAAATTGTTGGGGAAGCATCCACAGGTATTGAATTATGGAAACTGCTTGAAACCGAAATCCCTGATATAATCCTCATGGATATTTCACTGCCCGGCACTTCTGGGATTGAATTGACCCGGCTAATTTCCGAACGATTCCCTTTAATCAAAGTGCTGATTTTATCCATGTTTACAGACGAAAGTTTTATCAACCAAGCCATTAAAGCTGGTGCAAAAGGCTACCTCCACAAAAATACCACCCGCGAAGAAATGCTTATTGCCATTGAAAGCGTGTATGCTGGAAACGAATTTTATAGCGACAATATTTCAAAAATCATCCTCAAAACCTATATAGAAAAGGCGAAAACACATTCCTCCGAAATAAACAATACACATGAAATATTATCGAAACGCGAAATAGAAATCCTGAAAATGTTTGCCGAAGGTTTTATAAACAAGGAAATTGCCGACCGTCTTTTCATAAGCATCCGTACGGTCGAATCGCATAAAAACCACATTATGCAAAAGCTCAACCTCAAAACCCAGGTTGAATTGGTAAAATATGCCATCAGGCACAATCTTGTGATTATTTAGTGCTGGTATTTAAAACGCAAAATTCTCTTCCTCTACTATTATCTGTTATTTCTACTCCCTATTTTCTATTTTTCTATTCCCTATTTTCTATTCTCCCACCTCACCCTCCGTGATTCACTTAAAAAACTAAGTAATCCCACTTAAGTCTATTGTCAGTTAATTTTCAGTATTTTACACTATTGCCTATACGAAGGCTATCAAATACTTTTGGTGCATCTAAAATTTAAAATCTGCATCAAATGAAATTCAGGAACCTAACACTTTTGCTTGTAGCAATACTATTCACGGCAACCAAAACATCCTGGTCGCAGGAAAAGAATTCCCCAACCGCAAAAATATCTGCTGAACTGGTAAGCAGTTATATTTGGCGCGGTTCGCCATCCTATACATACAACAATAGCCAAACCATGCTTGCGCCGAATATCCAGCCAACACTTGGTTTAGTTTTCGGCGGACTGGAAATTGGCGCTTGGGGTTCAACCGATTTTAGCGGCAGCTATCAGGAAATGGATCTTTATGCACTTTATAGCGTAAAAGGGTTCACCGCCACATTCACCGATTATTTCTGGGATGCCAATTGGTCAACAAGACCCTATTTTTCTTATAAAAACGAAACTACCAGCCATATATTCGAAGGTTCGCTGGGATATGAATTCACCAAAATCCCGCTCAGCATTACCGTTGCCACCATGTTGTATGGCGCTGATAAAAAGCAAGATAACGAAGGTAATACCAAGAATAACTATTCAACTTATGTTGAACTTGGGTATGCTTTTAAGGTACAGGAATACAATTTTGATGCAGTAGTTGGCATTACCCCAGACGATGGTTTTTATGGCGATGGTTATGGTGGCGTTACCGGATTTGGAGTTGTGAACCTGGGGCTTACAGGCAGTAAAAAGATTCAACTTTCCGAAAAAATTGAAACTACTTTGCGTTCATCGCTTATTTTCAATCCACAGCAGGAGAAAGCATATCTTGTTTTCGGCCTCTCGTTTTAGCTTTTCAATGATTGCTTCTAAAAATCAAAAATAAATAATCCTTAACTAATTTTAACTAACACATTATGATGGATACTGGTTCAACAGGCTTTATGTTGCTTGCAACTAGCCTTGTCATGCTGATGACTCCTGCATTGGCATTCTTTTACGGTGGCCTTGCCACAAAACGAAACATACTCGGTATAATGATACAGAGTTTTGTTTCCTTAGGCTGGACAACCGTGCTTTGGGTAACTTTCGGCTATTCGCTTTGTTTCAGTGGTGGCGAAGGTGGTCTCATGGGCAACCTCGACAAGGCTTTTTTGATGGGAATTGGCATGGACTCAATGTATTCGGGGAACAACAAAATTCCTGAAATTGTTTTTATTGCTTACCAAATGATGTTTGCAATTATCACTCCAGCCCTTATCACTGGCGCTTTTGTAAACCGCGTGTCATTTAAAGCCTACATGATTTTCCTCACAGTTTGGCAAATCCTGGTGTATTATCCGTTTGTTCACATGGTTTGGGGCGGTGGCTTATTGGCCGAATGGGGTGTTCTCGATTTTGCAGGTGGCATAGTTGTTCATGCAACTGCCGGTTTTGCGGCATTGGCCTCTGTGTTCTATGTTGGGAAAAGGGTAAACAAACATTCTGTCGCCAACAGTATTCCATTGGTTGCCATTGGTAGCGGTTTGTTGTGGTTCGGTTGGTATGGCTTTAACGCTGGCAGCGAACTTCAGGTTGACGGAGTAACTTCTCTTGCTTTTTTGAATACCGATATTGCCGCTTCGTTTGCCACAATGGCTTGGGTTGTAATTGAATGGTATCGCGAAGGTAAGCCTAAATTTGTTGGTCTGCTGACAGGATCCATCGCTGGTTTAGCTACCATAACACCTTGCGCAGGATTTGTTCCTTTATGGACTTCGCCAATAATTGGCGTTGTGGCAGGTGTTGCTTGCTACTTGGCTGTTCAACTTAAAAACAAAATGAAATGGGACGATGCCCTTGATGTATGGGGAGTTCACGGTGTAGGCGGATTTATTGGAACCATTTTGTTGGGCGTTTTCGCTTATGCCGGAACCAATGCAGTAACCGGTCAGGCTTACAGCGGACTGATTTATGGCGACACTTCGTTCTTCATCAAACAAGTTATCACCGTAATTGCAGCCTCTGCTTATGCGTTTATCTTTACTTATATCATGCTTAT
>CAIRHD010000445.1 GCA_903878265.1 uncultured Bacteroidales bacterium
ACCTCGCTGATGTTCTCTATCGGCACGGTGGTACTGCTGAGCATATATGTTTATTTTGCTATTGAAGTTATCGGTTTGCAGGCTTCCACCCTGTTGGTATTGATTTATATTTTCAGCAGATTATTGCCAAAGGTCTCTTCGTTACAAACGGCCTATCAATCCATACTCCAATCACTTCCGGCTTTCACTGCGGTTACCAAACTTCAGAACGATTGCAATAACTTTGCTGAAA
Source organism: uncultured Bacteroidales bacterium (assembly GCA_903878265.1). Lineage (GTDB taxonomy): Bacteria > Bacteroidota > Bacteroidia > Bacteroidales > UBA4417 > UBA4417. The sequence goes on from CAIRHD010000445.1 coordinate 233, forward strand.
ATCTGAACAGGGACAATACGTTAGGGAAATTGGGCGGCAACATCGGCATCAGCCATGTTACCTTTGGATATGGTGGAAAACCAGTTTTTGAAAATTACTCCCTGCAAATCCAATCAAATACCATCCTTTGCATTACCGGCCAATCAGGATCGGGGAAAACCACCCTTGCCGATCTGATCCTTGGGTTGTTGAAACCGTTGGATGGCAAGGTTTATATTGACAATTTACCTTTGGATGATAAAAATATTTTCCAATGGAGAAAAAGCATTGGGTATGTTGCCCAGGAATCGTTCCTTTTCAACGATACCATACGCAACAACCTTTTGTGGACAAAACCGGATGCTACAAGCGAAGAAATTTGGGATGCGTTGAAAAAGTCGTCGGCTGACGAAATGGTACAAAAGTTTGAACTTGGCCTGGAGACTGTTGTAGGCGACCGTGGCGCACAGCTTTCGGGTGGCGAACGTCAGCGGCTTGCTTTGGCAAGAGCTTTGGTACGCAAACCCACCTTGCTGATCCTGGACGAAGCTACCAACGCCCTCGACCCTTTGAACGAATCGAAAATTATTGAAGCATTATATAGATTAAAAGGCACAACAACCATGATTATTATTTCGCATAATGAGGCTATCCACAGCATTGCCGATCAGGTTGTTAATATCGGGAACGGAGGGATGGCCCATGGATCTTAAAAAAACGGTGGATGTTTCTATTATAGTCCCGGATTATAACAATGGCAGTTTCCTGAACGAGTTTATCGAAAGTGTAGTAAATTCGACCGTCCTGCCACGAGAATTGATCATAATTGACGATGGATCAACTGATGAGACAACGGAAGTGCTGCGGAAATACAAAAACTTCCCTTTTCTTCGTATTATCCGGTTTCCTGAAAACGAGGGGCTTCCAACAGCACTGAATGCCGGGCTTGATGAGGCAAGCAGTAAATATATTATGCGTGCCGATCCTGATGATATAATGCATCCCGAACGCATCGAACGCCAGTTTGTTTATATGGAATCCCATCTAGACACTGATGTTTTGGGATGCAATGTTAGGTATTTCCATCACGAAAGTGGAAAGGATATCAATATTTCCAATTTCCCTTGTGGAGATAAGGAAATAAAAAAGTTTTACCTGCGGGGATTAAATGGAATACAGCACCCCACCGCCTGTATTAAATATGACGTTGTTCAGAAATACAGGTATGAGAAAATCTTCCCTGGTGAGGATTACGAATTTTTTTCGCAAATGGCAAAAGATGGGTGGCAGTTTGCCAACTTGCCCGAACCCTTATACCACATGCGGGTTCATCCTCTGAGCATGACCCGGAATATAAAATTGAAAGCAATCCAATATATCTTTCGTACAAGAGATAAAATCTGGGGAACAAAAACATCACAATACAGGGTCATAAGCTATTATTTATTTATCCGGTTTTACCGAAGCTACCAGATTTCTGCAATCGGGTTGCCTAAGTATTTTTATTTGTTTCTTGCTATACTAAGTAATCCCTTGAGTCTTTTTTACAGGATTAAGCGTCTATTTAATGGATAATTATGGATATGGATTAGTAATTAGGAAAGTAATCACTCCAATCAAATTACTTTTTGCCTTTCTTGGAAACGGGCAATAGATTATAGAAGAAACTTGTTTGCCTTTTTAGTGTTTTATATATTTTCAGAACTCACCATATAAGCTCAAACCAGCCACTGTCAATCGCAAGATAAAGATTATTTAGCCCATGAGTTTCAAGTAAATCTTTTGATTGGATCCATCAGGCAAACAGGGGTTCTTTTGGTTTATTTCACCGATTATATCCTTAAAAATGTTTTTTTCTTTGGATATTCCATTGTTGGCTGAAGGTGGACCTCCAACAGCCCGTTTTCTGGTTTTATGGTGCCCGCAGCCTAGGTTATATTCCTGAACAGTACATTGTCGTCCCTGAAGTTGTCATACTTTTGTTTAACCCAACTTGTACTTCATAGCACATAACCAAAACTGTATCAGGATGTTGTTTTTTTTTATTTTATTTTTCGGGTAACACGGATTTTCGTATCCAAGGTTGATATTTGTAGCCTAACGCGTCATATATTTCACGGGTTTTAGTTTCGGGTTTACTGCATTTTCTGATATAGATCTTCTGGTCATTTTTATTCTGCATGGTAATTGTGGCAGCTTTCTGGGTATTCATGATCCTAACAATATGCGACCAGTCGTGATGAATTCCCTGTGCCTTGAGCTGGTAGCGGATAGTACTGACCAATAGGTATGCCAGTACTGCCAGAAACAGGTGTGCCATCGTGTTTTCATCGCTTTTATGAAAGACGGGGCGGATTTGGAGGTCAGTTTTCAAGATGCGGAACGAAGCTTCTATTTCGCGGATGGTGTTGTAAATATCCCAAAAGGTAACCTCGTCAATTTCCTTTAT
>CAIRHD010000446.1 GCA_903878265.1 uncultured Bacteroidales bacterium
CAGCAGCAAGGCAATGCCAATGGCCATATCGGTATAACCCGAAAAATCGCAGTAAATCTGCAGGGCATATCCATACACCCCAAACAGGTTTTCGAGGCCGGTATAAAGCCCCGGGTTGTCGAAAATCCTATCCACAAAATTGCTGCTGATATAATCGGAAATAACAGCTTTTTTAAACAAGCCAATGCAAATCAGAAAAATAGCTTTACCAAAATCCGCCTTGCTCACAAAAGGCGTTTTGCGAACCTGTGGCAAGAAAACGGATGCCCTTACGATAGGGCCAGCCACCATTTGCGGGAAAAATGTAACAAAAAAAGCAAATTCGGAAATGTCCTTAACCGGTGCTATGTTGCGGCGGTAAATGTCGATAGTATAACTCAGGCTTTGAAAAGTGAAGAACGAAATACCCACAGGCAGGAAAATGTTGAGCGGGTCAAAGGGCTTGTTTACAATATCATACACCATGCCTAAAAAGAAATTGGTATATTTAAAATAAACCAGCATCCCAATATTTACAACCAAACTGATAACCAAAAAGAGTGTGCGCCGCCGCTTTATTTCGGTACGCGCAATTTGCTTCGCCAGGTTGTAATCAACCACGGCAGTAAGAAGCAAAAGCAAAAAGTAAAGCCCGCTCGATTTGTAATAGAAAAAAATGGAGAATAGCGTAAGGTAAATATTTTTAAGCTTATTGTGTTTATAAACAACACTATATACAGCTATAAAACCAAGAAACAGGAACAAAAAGAAACCGCTGCTAAAAATCATCGGTTCCTTAGGGTTGTAAACAAACTCCTGCAAAAGTTTATGGAAATCAATCTGCTGCATACTTCAAATAGCTGTCGATTAAAGCTTTGTACAATAGTTCGCCCTGCAAAGCATATCCTTGTTTGTTAAAATGGACCCCATCGCGCTGAAGCAAGGCCGCCTTCCGCCATTCGGTGCAGGAACCATAACCTCCGGTAATTCCATACATATCCCAACAGGCCACATTTTCCTGTGCAGCAGTTTTTATCAATGCCCGTTGAACGGATTCGAGGTATGGGTTTTTGTATTTCTTGCGGAAATAATCATCAGTAGGTGTGGCAATAAGTATGCAGGTTTGAGGGTTTAAATCCCTGATGCCCTGAACCATTGAGGTTACAGAAGTGGCCATTTCATCTTCCGTTATCTTAATGTTCGCGCCTTCGTTGGTCCCAAGCGAAATAATCACCAAATCGGGCTGTATTACTTTCAATTGCTTGAAAAACAAGGGGCTTTTGGTGTAATCGCTAAAATGTGCGCCATTTATCCCCACACTATGATACAAAACGCCCGGCAAACTGTTTTTTAAAATTACCCCATTAACGATTATTGAATTCTGTTGGGCTTCCGTTTGTTCTGCCTGTATGCGGAAATAATTTGTTGGGGTTGGAAATTTGACCCAGGTTGTAATTTCATCCGGCACATTTGGCTGTGCCGACATCAGGAAACCAAATTTCAGCGGCATATCCGTAAAGCGGCAATCGTATTGAAGCGAATCTTTGGTATGGATGAGGGTAACCTGATCGAAAGCATAATCTAGGTCGTCGTGATTAAAGGTGGTAAATTCAAAATATGTACCAGCCTCATCGCTGCGCATCGAAATTCCCGAAATCCCGGGATCAGGGAAATTGGCCTGACTGTTGATTTTCGCTACTTGCCAACCCACGTTTGAGGACGAACGGTAATCGGCAGGTTCGTTGGTGCCTGCAACCCTAAGCGGGAAAACAAGTCCACGCCCGGCATTGCCAAAACGTTGCTGGAGGTTTTTGCGCACTTCGCGTGTAAGGAAATCAGCTTGAATATGCGAATCGCCAATATGGAGAACATTGACTTGGTTTGTGTCCCCATTTTCGAGTTTTAAAAGTTTGTTGAAAAAGGGAGTAAGTTGCTTTCCGTTTATAAGCGTGTCGGCATCGTAGTTAATGAACAGATAATCAGCATTGCTCAGGGAATCAAAACCAGTAATCGTATCGCAAACTATCCCTTGTGCTTTCGTGCCAAACGAAAAACCCAAAATAAAGATAAGGCAAATAAAACTATTTGGTAAGAACTGCAAATTGACTCCTCCTTTTTTGATATTTTTCCACTTCATAAATAAAACTCCTGGCAAATGAAAGGCCAATTTTACGGCCGCCAGCGAAATTAAGGTGTGTATAATCTTTGTTGGCGAGTGCCGGCGTTGAGTTGGCAAAACCAGCCATCGAATTTTCGCCACCCATGGCATCGAAAAGGTTCCAAAAAAGCAACTTGTTTTCAAAAGCGATTTTTTCCTGTGCCTGTATCAGCATTGGTATAACAGGCATGGTAACAAACTGTCCTTGATGCCGTTGGCTGCGATCCGAAACCGATAAAAGCAAAATGGGCGTTTCGGGAAAAGCCTCTTTTAGCTTGTTGATCAGCTTTGTCATGCCTTTAGTATAGCTTGTAAAATCGGTGGTCGGCGAATTGGAAACATTCAGCCCAAACTGAAGTACAATTAGGTCGTAATTCAACAAACTGTCGAATGCGGCAAGGTTCCTTTGCGGGATTGACCTAAGCCCAAGCCCCGAATTTCCTTTTATGGCAAAATTATCGATATAAATCCCGGTTTCATCTTCAAGCGAAGCTCCCAGACAAGTTACACCGCCCAGGTTCAACCTTGCACTTACCTGCCGGATGGAATCGGCTTGCACCATTACCATTGCCGGTACGGAGGATGCTGCAAGTTCCATTACCCGACTGTCCTTCTTATTTATCAACACACGGGCTTTCTGGTTAAAATCGGAGGTATAAAACAGCCTGAATGTATTGAACATGGCGGTATGCCTGAAATGATCGGTGCCTTTGTAAAACACATAATTCCCCGAATCTGGCGTATAACAAAACCCATTAATTCCTAAACGGCCCGAACTAGGATTGGTAAGGATCGACGATGTATTCCAACCACCAAACGAATGTATTACCGACCGCCTGAAACCAGCTATTTCGGAGGTGATTGGCACAAAACCAACCCCATTGCCACCGTACAAACTTTGAAGCGTATCGCGCAAATCGCTTACCAAAATATCACCATCCGAAAATGAATCGCCATACCATGCTATCCTAACCTTTCCTCTTTTTTCCTTCGCTTTCAGCAATCGGGCAAGGAGTTTGTCAAGAGGATATTTTTCATCGGTAAAATTGCGGAAACAAACCACGCCTTGGGGGCAAGGCGCCAATTCGGGCACCAGTGTATCAACAAACACAGGCCCTGCTGTTTTTGGCGCGGCATCGGTTAATATATCCGAGAAAATGCTCACCGGTTTCAAGGAATAACCCAACACAGTCCTTTCTGTATTCAGTACCGACAAAACACCAAGAATGCCCACCACAGCCAAAGTGTAATAAAATGCTTGTGGGATATAGTTTTTACTCATTAAAGTTTGCAATTGAACGTCGCCGAAAGCCTTCTTTAGAAAGAAAATTCCAAGAAAATAGCAATATAAGCCTTTCGGGAAACAAGGCTGCAAAAGTAGTGAGATTTCTAATATGGGTTGGATTGAATGTTCGGTAAAGTGAATTGGAGGAGGAGTCTCCGGTACATGTGCATTCAAAATCAGAATTTTATATTCAAAGATATTTCCTGAAAAAAGAATTACAGTAAAAAGAACACATTTCCCTTTATCAATTATTTATCAATTCAAATTGTTCGGGGTACTGAAACATGGAGCCGCTAATAGGTGCGTTAACTTGCACCTGAGTGGCTGTTTCTTCTGAAACTAAAATTGGATCAGGGCAGCTTTCCGGGTCAAGGCACATAAACTTTTTCACTTTTAGGAATACGCCTTGCCACTCGCAAACCTCAAGTTTTTCAACGCCAATCCGTATGTCGAACATGCGGCATTCCTTGCCAAGGAAATTTGTGTTCCCAAGAAATTGTACTGTGTTGTCGTAAAGGTTATTAACGAAAATATAATTTAACTCTGCTGCCGATTTGTCGTTATAATTGCCATCAACCAAATTCCTTCGGTGTACAGTTTTCCTCCCGAAGTCAACCAGGAATTCATATTCATCTGCCTTAATTTTTTTGGTGTGCTTGGTTTCGGGTGGCAAACCATATTCCGAAACTGTGCTTTCCCAGTCTTGTGCAGAGGTTTTGCCGTTATCCTTGATGTATAAAGTTTTTATCCCATCTTCCTTTACCTGTCCATAATCTTGGCTCGTTTTGTAGCTAACAATCAATGTGTTAAAACCTGATGAAGCACTTTTGTTTTTAATATCCAGTTTATCGCCATCAATAATCCGCATGTTGGAAGGAACCTCAAAAACCGAGGTGGGGATTGGTATGTTTTCTTCAAAGTTGGTAGCCTCTATTGATGTCCATATATTGCCCCCCAAGTAATATTGCTCCATCAGGCAAATATCGTGATACACAAGGAAGAGGATTTTGTCTTTCGACGATATGGCAAAATTGAAGAAATTGTATTCATATCTTGTGCAATTTAATCCCAGAAAGATCACACTTCCTGTTTTTACAAAGCTTTGAAAAGTTTTATCATTGTTTTTGTTTATTTTCCCATTCATTAGGTCCTGAAACTGTTTGTTAAAACCACCGTCATGGCAATCTGTGTAGCGGGAGGCAGTAATTTTAGTCATGGTTGCACATCCGGCAGGATTATCGAGCATGTAGAAAGAACCTTTGGCGAAAATTTCCCTGTAAGGCTCGCCATGAATTTGAATGCTCAGTCCATCGATATATTCTTTTGAAACTTTTTCGCCATACAAATCGAAGGATTCGCGTAGAAAAGGATGGCTGACTGAATCATTCGACTGGTGCTGAGTAATTTGATAATTGATGATTGCCGACTTTACCGGATACTTTGGCAGAAAGTCCTTTGAGCTTGGTTGTGCGGCAATTGTGCCGGCGAAAATGAAGCAGAAAATGAAACTGCAAAGTAAAAGGCTTGATGTTTTTGAAATCGTCATTACAAAGAAAATTAACTTCTGTTATTACATTTAACCAACAAATCGTATTGAAATATATTGAACAAAGTGCAGAATATCAATTCCTTAAAAAACAAAATTCCCGGCAAAATCCTCTGATCCTGCCGGGAATTGTTGAATAGTTTACAGTTTTATAAACTCAACCCTCCGGTTCATAGCTTTGTTGGATGGCGTATCGTTAGGTGCTACAGGTTTGGTTTCGCCCAAGCCATCCGATTCGAGGCGCGAGGCATCTATTCCAAAATTCTTTGCCAATTCAGCTTTTACTGAAGCACCACGACGTTTCGATAAATCAAGGTTGGCCGCATCGGCACCATCGCTATCGGTATGGCCAACAATTTTCACCCTTACGGTTGGGTTTTCCTTCAATACATCGGCAATGCCTTTCAAGGTGCCATACGATTCTGGTTTCACAACATCCTTATTTACATCGAAATATATGCCGTAACTAACCAATTTGCCTTCGGTTATAAGTTTGCTCCGCATATCGGGCAAGCCTGCTGCTATCCTGAAATTGGTGATCATTGGAACAGCAGATTCCCACAATTCAAATCGCATCATATTGGCTTGAAAGCCAGGAATAAAAACTTTTGGCAAATCAAAAACCTTAACCTGATCGAGATAAACCCTCAGCCGGGTTTTTTGCACCCAAAAGGAAAGACGATATTTCTTGCCGGCTTCCATAGCTGCATCTTCTTTTATGCCATCAATTGTATAACCGGATACATCATAAGCACTATACGTTGACCGATAACCGAAACTCATTTTTATGCCACCTTTTTCTCCTGGAACAGCTCCACCTTCGTATAAGTCTTTGGGGTTGTTTGCGCTGTAAAGATAAAATCCAAACTCGGCTGCAACATTATCCGCTTCTTTGGGACTGTACACAACATCAAATTCGATGGTATAATTGTCGGGTAACTTAAGGCCTTCTTCTAGTGCCACGCAGCCTTCACCCATCAATTTAAACCAGTTGCCCGCATAGAGATTGTTTGTAACCACTTCGCCCGATGTGTTTGTATTCCAGTTCGGAGGGAAATCGCCAATGGCAGTTGAGGTGAAATCATCGAAAAAAAGCACTTTTTCGCCAGGTATGAAGTCATACTTTGAGTAAGTCTGCATGGATTGCTTTTCCTGTGGTACAGCCGCTTTGGCTTCTGGTTTGGCAGCTTCGCCGATTCCGGCATTTTCCTCTTCAGCCTTCTCGGTTTCGGTATTATCTCCTTTTTTATTTTTCCCTGTAACTCCATCTTCTGCTGCATCAAGGCCTTTATCAATTCCCTGATCTACTTTGTTTTCAACTCTGTTAAGAGTTTTATTTTTAATCTTTTCCTGCAAGTTGAACTGTGCCGAAGCACTATTTACCAGACAAAAAAGCACAAATGTGATAAACATTGCGGATGTTTTCATAAAATTTAATTTAATGGATTTGAAGTTGATTTTTTTGTGATATGTTGCGGTTGCATAACTAACAGGCAAGTAACAAATGTACTACATTTCGAAAAAATCAGGGTCAGTCTGCAGCCCCAATTTTCCTGTTGTAAAAATAATAATAAAAAATCAATCCCCAAAAAAAAAATTGCAATTGCTCCCATCTCTATTCTTTTCAAAACGCAGAAGGCTGTATTGTCAAAAGTTTACACGTCCATGTCAGTTTTTGGAAACCAAGAGCAAATTATTATTATTTCTGGAAAATTTAACTGTTAATCAAAGGCAAAAGTAAAAATACACTTTTTATTTCTGGCCTAACACTTCCATTGCTTTTTGAAAAGTTTTGTCGGTACGAAGGTAAATTGGATAAAATCCTTTGGAATCGAAAAGGTTGCGGGCAATATAGATTTTTATCAATTCGCTGATTTTCTCTTTCGAGGCAGCTGTTTCGGCAGGTGGATATTTAATTTCGTTTTTCGCCGCATAAGCTATATATTCATTATAAATGTTTTCAGTAACCTGAAACGTATTATCGAACTGAGCCGCATCTTTATAAATTCTCAATAGTGCGCGGTTTCCATCAGTATAATCGAATGCAAACTGATACAAAATGCCTTTATTTACCGATTCGTTGTAGAATTTTAATGCAGAGTTTCTCTCAACCGGAACAAAAATATCAGGCATAATTCCACCCCCACCATAAACTGTTTTACCACCAGGGGTTTTAAATTTCAACGAATCGTTGATTTTGATGCTGTCGGAAGATTCGAGTTCGCCATCGGCCATGCGGTGATAATATTCCATATAATACTCTTCGGCTCCTTTGGAATAAGGTTTCTGGATGCTGCGCCCAGTTGGTGTATAATATCTTGCTACTGTGAGCCTTAAAGCCGAACCATCGCTTAACCCAATTTGTTCCTGCACCAATCCTTTACCAAACGAACGCCGCCCAATAATAGTGCCGCGGTCGTTGTCCTGTATTGCCCCAGACACGATTTCGCTTGCTGAGGCAGAACCTTCATCTATCAAAACCACCATGGGCAGATTGTCCCAAACGCCTTCGGAAGTGGACTTTGCTATTTGCTTTGGGCGGTGCAGGCCTTGTGTATAAACTATCAATTTATCATTGGGCAAAAATTCGTCAGAAACAGAAATGGCTTCGTTCAAATAGCCACCAGAATTTCCACGCAAATCGAGAATGAGTTTTTTGATGCCTTTTTCTTTTAAATCAACCAGCGCGGCATGCAGTTCGTCCTCGGTTGTGGCACTGAACTTACTAAGCTTTATATAGCCGACGTTCGCATTAACGGCATACGAAATATCAATGCTCCAGGTTGGTATTACACCCCGAGTAATAGTGAAATCGATTAGTTTTTTTAAGCCTTTACGGAAAATGCCCACTTTAACTTTCGTATCCTTTGGGCCTTTGAGAAGTTTCATAACTTTCTCGTTAACAATCTTTATGCCTGCAATATTTTTGCCATCAACCTTCACGATACGATCGCCAGCCAATAAACCTACCTTTTCGGAAGGGCCGCCGGGAATTGTGTTTACCACCATAACCGTGTCGCGCTCAATTTTAAACTGTACGCCAATCCCTTCAAAATTACCCATCAGAGGAGCGTTGGCATCGGCAAAATCGGAAGCCGGAATATAAACAGAGTGTGGATCGAGGCTTAACAACATGCCAGTAATAGCTTCGTTGTTAAGATTTTGAACATCAATACTATCCACATAATTATTGTCGATAAAACGGATAAGTTCGTTCAACGTGTTGCCAGACTGTGCCCCACCCATAAATGTATGGTTTTGAACAAACTCACTGCGAAAAAGGTAAAATCCTGTTACAATTCCTGTTGCAAGTACCAGTGCAAAAGCAATAGGCAAATAAATGTAAGGATGGCGGTTATTTCCCATGGTAAGTATTTGGTTATTTGGTTATTGATTAGAGTCTGTTTTTAAACTCGTTCAATCCTTAGATGTACGAATTACGATTTCAGATTTACGAATTGTTTTTAGTGAGTTGTAATTGTCAATCATAACTCGTACATCGTAAATAAAAATAAAACTTGAAATTATGGACAGATTCTAAATAAATGGCGATTTGCATTGTCGGAATAAACGGCAAAAATATAAAGTTAGTGTGTAGGTTGATGTGGGAGATGGGCGAGTGGAGATTCTCCGTGTCTCTCCTCGCCCTGTCTCCCCTCTCATTTCTTTACTCTCATTTCCTATATTTTGCTTCCGCTTCTTTCATCGTTGTGGCTGACCACATCAGGAAAAGACGTTCCACTTTTTCGCGGTTGTAGGTTTTATCTTGTTCCAGGTAACCGCTATCCTGGGTATGAAGCACATTGCCTTTTTCGTCTAAAATTACAAAAACCGGAAAACCAAAGCGTTGCGGGAACCCAAGCGTAGCCAGGAGTTCGCTGTTATAGTTTTCCTTGCTGTAATTTACTTTTACCACTACGTAGTTGGCATGCACAAGGCTATCGAGTTGGGCATCTTCGATTACCATTTTATGGAACTTGACGCACCAAGGACACCAGTTTCCGCCGATTTGAAGGAATACATGTTTCCCATCCTTCGCAGCCATGGCAATTGCAGCAGATACTTCTGCTTTGGCATCGGTAGTCGGGTTATAGATAGTAACAGCTTGTTGGGCAGATAGACCCATGTAACAAAGTCCAATTATCAGGACAAATATAAGTTTTCGATTCATAAAATATTGTTTATCAGTGTTTTTAAATTTGTTTGGCAATAACAACAGATGCTATAATTTAGCTGATAGCCTGTTAAAAATTCACAAATGCAAAGGTATAAACTCTAGGCTTGTAAAAAGGGGTTATTGCTTTTTCTAATTTTGTCTTCGCAGTATTGCATTTCGGATCAAGTCCGCAGGAACAATGAACCTCGTTATAGATACAGGAAACACACTTACCAAACTTGCCTTGTTTCAAGGCACGGAAATGCTTGCGTTCACAAGTTTTGCCGGTGTTGATGTACAAAGGCTCAAGCATTTCTGCGAATTAAACGAATTGATTGACAATGCAATAATTTCAACTGTAAAGGAATATCCAAGGGAAATAGATTCATTTCTGAAAGAACATTTCAATACATTTTTATTCGACCACAACACTCCGGTGCCGGTTATCAACAAATATGGCTCGCCCGAAACCTTAGGAAAGGATCGTTTAGCAGGTGTAATTGGGGCAAAGCATTGGATGGCACACAGTAATATTTTGGTGATTGATGCAGGAACCGCCATAACCTACGATTTGATTACCGCTGCCGGTGAATATTTGGGCGGCGGCATCTCGCCAGGGATTGCCATGCGTTACAAAGCTTTGCACTCATTTACCAGTAGGCTGCCGTTGCTCGATTATTATGATGATGCTGAACTTATTGGCAACGATACTTCATCAAGCATACATTCGGGAGTTTTGAATGGCGCAGTTGCCGAAATGGACGGGATTATACGGAGTTACCAGCTTGTTTATCCCGACCTCAAAATAATTCTGACCGGCGGCGATCACAATTATTTTGATAAAAGATTAAAAATTAAGACCTTTGCGGCACTCAACCTGGTTGTTGAGGGTTTAAACCTAATACTCAATTTCAACATTGAAACACAATAAAATTATTCGTAAGCTTATACTGGCTGTAGCCTTTCTCCTCCCTGTATTTGTTGCCACGGCACAAGTTAAAATTTCTTCCCCTTATTCGGTTTTTGGGATTGGCAACCTGTATGGTGTTAGCAGTCAGATGAACATGGCTATAGGAGGAGCCGCAACTGCTTTCAGCAGTCCCTATTTTATAAATCCTTCCAACCCTGCATCATACAGTGCATTCGATACCAATAGTTTTGTGTTCGATGCTGCCTTTAACTTACGTTCGGGGACGCTAAAAACTATCGATCAATCGCAAAAAACAAAATTCGGCACCCTGTCGAACCTCTATTTTGGTTTTCCGGTTGCAAAGTGGCTACGGACCAGTTTGGGGATTATGCCCTATTCAAATGTTGGCTACGAAATGCAGAACACTGTTATAAGCGATACTACTGGAAAAATGGTGAGTGTGTATTCGGGAAACGGCGGACTGAACAAAGCATACTTTGGAAATGCTTTTTCGCCTATTAAAAACCTTTCGATTGGCGTAAATGTATCCTACCTGTTTGGCAACATAATTAAAGAGCGTGCTTCCACTTTTCCCGATTCTGTTTATTATGTCAATTCCATGGAGAGAAGCACCGCTAGGCTGAACAAACTCAATTTCGATTTTGGATTTTTATATCGCAAAGTCATGAAGGAAGGCCGCTTTTATCAGATTGGTCTTACTTATAACCCAAAACAGTCGGTTGATGGGCAGGCCGAAAAAATCAAATACTCCTATACCCACAACTACAGTTCAAATATTGATGAAATAAAAGACACTGTTTATCAGGAAACCGGGACTAAAGGATTAGTTGAATTGCCAAATTCGTTTGGGGCAGGATTTATGATAGGAAGCACCAACCGTTGGTTTGCCACTGCCGATGTTAACTGGCAGAAATGGAGTGAGTTCCGTTATCTTGGCAATAATCCTCAATTGAAGGACAATATGAGGGTTTCAATCGGTGGGCAGTTTAGGCCATCACCCGTTGATATGGGCAAATATTACGAACGCATAAATTATAGGGCAGGTTTCCGTTTCGAACAGAGTTACCTCGAATTGAAAAATACCCGGATCAACGATGTTGGGGTGAGTTTTGGGGTTGGTTTGCCAATGAAAAAATCAAGATCTACTATCAATATTGCTGTTGAATTCGGAACACAAGGAACCACCGACAATGGGCTGATAAAGGAAAACTACATGCGCTTCACTATTGGCTCTTCTTTGCAAGAAAGATGGTTCTTGAAACGCCGTTTCAACTAACATTAATATTTCTGGAGATTAGGTAGAGCCAACTTTGGAGAGGAGTTTCCAGATGCAGGAAGACTGCCATTCTTAAAGTTTTTCGGTTTTATAAAAAAGTTTTTCCGGAATACTATCTTGAATAACAGCAAATTGAAATCAGCTTATCTTCGCAGAAAGCCCTTTCCTATCCTAGTGCGTTTAGTGGCGAAGGATTTCTCACAAATTATAATCAATAAATTTCCACCACACTTTTCTCACTCACTTTCAAAGTATTATGGGCAATAAATTGTCGGAGGCATTAAAATCCAGAATTCTATTCAGTATGGTTGCCCTGCTGACGACCCCGGTTTTTTTTTCATGCGAAAATGATATGATGGCTGTAATAAGGCTATCTACCAAAGATTCGATTCCCGATGTTACCATAAACAACGTACATGTTATGCAAAGCGAAATGGGCCGGCCTTCCCACGAACTTACCGCTGCCAAAATGATCAGCTTTCAAACCAGTGACTCTTACACAGAGTTCCCCAATGGGATGAAAATTGTTTTTTTTGATTCGCTTATGCAGCCAAAAACCGAACTTACAGCCAATTATGGAATTAGTTGGGACAACAGGCACACCATGCAGGCACGGGGCAATGTGATTATCCGTAATTTCGAGAAAAATTACCAGCTCAATACCGAAAGCTTGTTTTACGACCAAAACAAGAAAAAAGTATCCAGCGAAGAGTTTGTTAAAATAACCCAGCCGGATAAAATAATTTTTGGAAAAGGGATGGAATCGGATGAATTGTTCGATAACTGGACAATCCATGATGTTTCGGGCACTATTTACGTTGAGGACGACAAATAGTTCTTAAGTTATTTAGTTGTGGGAAGTGGGTTAAAAGTGCTTTGGGTGCCTAAAGTACTTAGAGTGCCTAAAGTGTTGCAATAAATTGCTTGTTAAAACCAGTCCTAAGATGAAAGCTTAATCAACTTAATACTTTAGGCACTTAAACAATATCCTTTAAGGCTCAGATACGTTTAATAAATGAACAACTACCTTATAATTGCAATCACACTTGCTTCTTCCGCATTTTTTTCGGGAATGGAGATAGCTTTTGTATGCTCTAATAAACTGAGGATCGAGCTTGAAAAAGGTAAAGGCCTGTCATCGGCCAGGCTGATTTCCGGTTTTATACATCATCCTTCGCGGTTTATTGGTGCAATGCTGGTAGGGAACAATATCGCGTTGGTTGTGTATGGTATTGCTGCGGCTGCAATATTGGAGCCAACGCTTAAAAAACTCCTGCCACCACCTTTCGCTTCCGATGGGTTTATCCTAATACTTCAGACCATTTTATCGACACTCCTGATATTGATGACGGCTGAATTCTTGCCAAAAATACTGTTCAGGCTTAACCCAAACGGTCTTCTCAACTTTTTTGCCGTACCTGTTTTTTTGATTTATCTGATACTCTATCCTTTCATGTTTTTTTTCCTAGGGCTGTCCGAACTCATACTCAAGTACATTTTTAATATGAAGACAGGATCGGTGAAATACCGGTTTACATCCATTGATTTCGATGATTACATTCGGGATTTTTACAACCCTGCTGCCGCACAGTTCGACGAATCTAGCGAAATACAGATGATACAGAACGTGCGTGAGTTCCACACAACCAAGGTACGCGAATGTATGGTTCCCCGAAACGAAATTATTGCCGTTGAGGACCATATTGCCATTGAGGAACTTAAAAGTTTGTTTACCGAAACGCAACACTCAAAAATACCGGTTTACAAGCAAAGTATTGATAACCTTACAGGTTATGTGCATTTGTACGATTTGTTTGCCAAACCAGCCGATGTAAAATCAATAGTAAAACCCATCATAATCGTACCTGAAACAGTTGCAGCCAGCAATGTGCTGAATATGATGATAAATCAGCGAAAAAGTCTTGCCGTGGTTGTTGATGAATTTGGTGGCACAGCAGGAATGGTAACAGTGGAGGATTTAATAGAAGAAATATTTGGCGAAATACAAGATGAGTTTGATGTGGACGACCGGGTTGTAAAACAAAACAGTGAAACAGAATTCGTATTGGCAGGCCGGCTCGAAATAGATTTCCTCAACCAGGAATATGCCTTAAATCTGCCACAATCTGACGAATATGAAACTCTTGCTGGCCTTATCCTGAGCTATAACCAAAGCCTCCCCAAAATAAGCGAACAGATCAAGATTGATAAGTTTACGTTTACCATCCTCGAAGCAACCGGCAGCAGGATTGATAAAGTGTTGTTAAAAATTGGAAGGTGACAATTATTTGGATGGTATATTATCCTCATTTTTTAAACAATCTAATTTTATAAGATCACAAATAACTTCTTGTCAAACATAACGCTTGTTTTTATTTCAATACTCGTTGTGATCGGAATAATTCCAATGTATTTGTTAATCATGTGTTTATAAATTAGTTTACATACAATCCACGTTATCTATTTACAATAATCATTTATAAAAGGTCACAAACGGATTAACATCATGGTTTTACCTCCATTTTGAAAAGCAAACCAAAGGTGTATTCTAAACGGAATATTTAACTCAGCTTCAAACCAGCAAAGTATAATAGTAACAACATACACTTGTGTTTTATGTTGCAGATGCTCAAAGAACATCCCTGCCACTACGCCTTGTTTAAAATATTCTCAGAATGTAAACCAAGTATTATGCAAAGAAGCTTACCCCGGTAGCAATTTCTTGACAATTTCCGAGATCATTTTATTGTCGGCTTTTCCGGCTACTTGTTTGCTTGCCATTCCCATTACTTTGCCCATATCTTTTATTCCGGTGGCTCCGGTATCGGCGATAATCTTCTGTACAATAGCCACAACATCCTCTTCAGTCAATTGCTCGGGAAGGTATTTTTCGATAATGGAAGCCTGAAAGGATTCCGGTTCGGCCAAATCGGGGCGGCCTTGTGCAAGGTAAATCCCGGCACTTTCGCGGCGTTGTTTTACCAAACGTTGCAACATTTTCAACTCAACACTTTCAGGAATAATGCCTCCGGTTACATCTTTCCCTGTCTTTTCGAGCAATAGTGCCGCTTTTATAGCGCGCAAGGCTTCAAGTTTTTCCTTGTCCTTGTTGATCATTGCTTGCTTTATATCTTCGTTGATAAGTTTTTCGAGTTCCATGGTTTTTGTTATTTGATATTTTGTAAATGAAAGAAAGTTTATTTGTTCAAGGTTCAATTGCTTTGTGTTCATTGTTCAACTTTCAAACCTAGCCTGAAACAACAAAGAAATGAGAACCTAAAAAGCATGGGAATCAAAGTGCGCAAAACCTTGATTCCCAACAGCAAAAGCAAAGTTTTTGTCGAATTTTCTAATCTGCTTTATCGTGTAAATATGTATTTTCCCTTAGTCCATTTTTATTGTTGTTGTCTGGGCCTTGTGAGTAACGCGATGGTGGGTTTTCGTTGGCCTGGCTTGCATCGGGAAGCATTACATTGCGCCGGAGGTAAGCTGGAATTTTCTCCATTTCTTCGATATTTGATACCACGTTAGGCTTGTGGCTGATGCTTTTAAGTTTGGCCTTGCGGTCTTCGTTGAGCTGTTCGGCTTTTTCGCTGTTTTTAGTAGCTGTTGATGCTGAAACGAAAACCGAGGTTCTGGTGTCGAGCTTTGCGATTGGATTTACAATCTCAAATTCCGGTTCTGGCCTGAAAAAAGACCTTATTTCGATAGGTGCGGGTTGCTGCTGGATTTTTTCAACAACCGGCTCTTTTTTTTCGATAGACGTATCGCTAAAAAGTGTGAAAGGCAAGTTGTTCACTGTAACTTCAGGCATTATCCTGAGTGGTTCAATATTGATTATTGCAACTGCTATCGGCTCCACCACCATTTGAACTTCGGTAATGCTTTCAGCCTTATGAACTTGCGACTGAATCAAAGTGTTTTGCGCTTCGTTGAGGGTGTGTATGGTAACAACAGGCCTGTTAAATCCTGTAGCAATCAGGGTTATCGTAATTTCGTCGTCGAGGTGGTCGTCTATTCCATCGCCCCAAATCACGTTGGCATCTTCGCCTGTACGTTCGGTAATAAAGCCCGTAATTTCGTTAAGTTCTTCGAGCGAGATTTCATTTTTACCAGAAGTTATATACAGCAACACATTGGCAGCGCCTTTTATGTCGGTATCATCGAGCAAAGGTGAGTTCAGTGCCATTTCAACGGCTTTTATCGCGCGTTCGGGGCCGCTTGCTATTCCGGCGCCCATTATCGCTTTCCCGCTTCCCTGCATTACGGTTTTCACATCTTCGAAATCGACATTTATTCGGCCTGTTACCGTGATTATTTCGGCAATTCCTTTAGCTGCAATGGTTAGGATGTTATCGGCTTCGCAGAAAGCCTGACTCAGTTTCATGTCGCCTTGCATGTCGAGCAGCTTGTCGTTGCAAATAACAAGCGTGGTATCCACATACTTTTTCAATTCTTCGATACCTGCTATAGCCTGTATTTCGCGTTTGCGCCCTTCGAAACTAAAAGGCTTGGTGATAATGCCAACGGTGAGTATCCCAAGTTCCCGTGCAATTTGCGCAATTATAGGTGCGGCACCCGTACCGGTTCCACCGCCCATGCCTGCAGTAATGAACAGCATGGAAGTATTGTGCGAAAGTAGTTCCCTCATCTCGTCTGCAATTTGCAAGGCAGCTTCGCGCCCTACCGAAGGGTTGGCTCCAGCACCCAAACCTGTGTGGCCCAACCTTATTTTATTGGGCACATCACATTTGTTAAGTGATTGGGCATCAGTGTTGCAGATATAAAAATCCACACCTTTTATCCCTTGTGCCATCATGTGCGAAACGGCATTGCTACCACCACCGCCTACACCAATTACTTTGATGATTGGAGCTTGTTCGTCTGGCGTATCGAATTTGAGCATAGTTGTCATTTTAATCCTCCTAAATTAGATGTTATATGTTTTGGTTAATTTGCTTTTAAAAAAATTTACTAACAAAATTTGTGTTAGTTATCAACTGATTGGATCCTTGAAAAACCCTTCGAGCCATTCTTGAACCTTGTTCGGCCTTGGCACTTTTGGTTTAGTGGGGTACTCAGGTGCAGGTGCTGTTGTTGGCAGGTTTCCACTACCAGTATTGTCGGCACGTTGCATACCCATAAGCACTAATCCAATACCGGTTGCATACATGGGCTTGGTCATTTCTTCCGCCGAATTGCTGGCAAGGTGCTCGTTGGGATATCCTATGCGTGTTTCCATTCCAGTTTTAAACTGTGTAAGCTGCTCTATGTGTTTGAGCGTTGCGCCGCCGCCAGTTAGAACTATACCTGCAATCAGTTTTTTTTCCAGGCCTGTACTTTTTATTTCTTCATATACAGCTTCAATTATTTCCTCCATCCTTGCTTGAATAATGTTGGCAAGGTTTTTCAAAGTGATTTCCTTTGGAGCCCTTCCACGAAGACCTGGAATGGCCACAACTTCCTCGGCGCGGTTTTCGGTGGCGAGGGCGGATCCGAATTTCACTTTTAAATCTTCGGCATGTTTTTTTATGATGCTGCAGCCGGTTTTTATATCTTCGGTAATAATCTCGCCTCCAAATGGGATAACAGCGGTATGCCTTATGATCCTATCAAGGAAAATGGCTATATCGGTTGTTCCTCCACCGATGTCAACCAAAACAACCCCTGCATCTTTTTCGTCGTCGCTTAACACGGCTTCGGCAGAAGCAAGTGGCTGTAGGATCATTTGCTGAAGGTTATAGCCAGCTTTTTCTATGCATTTCATTATGTTTTGTGCCGCTGATGTTTGGGCGGTAACAATATGAAAACT
This sequence comes from uncultured Bacteroidales bacterium, assembly GCA_903878265.1. GTDB lineage: Bacteria > Bacteroidota > Bacteroidia > Bacteroidales > UBA4417 > UBA4417. Next base: position 17,144 of record CAIRHD010000446.1, read on the forward strand.
GCCTGCAATCTGGTGCCCCAGCATCCCTTTAGGATCCCTCACCCCTGAATCGCCATCGATAGAAAACTCCTGTGGAATCACATCGATAATTTTTTCGCCAGGGTTCATGGCTATGTTATAGATGCTCGACGTAAACCTGTCGATATCGTCCTGACTGATTACATTATCGGGGTTTTCCCGAATCGTGCTGGTGCGGTGCTGAATGCTCCGTATATGCTGCCCGGCAATGCCAACATTTACAGTGCGTATGGTAACTTTTGAAGTTTCCTGGGCATCTTTTACAGCAGCTAAGATTGAATTTACCGTATTTTCGATATTTGTAATAACCCCACGGCGCACACCGATCGACTCGGTATGGCCATAACCCAAAACTTCAATCTTGCCAAATTCGTTGCGGCGACCCACGATGACGGCAATTTTGGTGGTTCCAATATCTAATCCGACTACTATTTCAGCTTGCATAATTTTATAATTATTTTGTACACACTATTTGATTTTTATATTCAAGGTTTATTTTTCCGTATTTGTTCCATCCTGTTTTAACAAGGCCGTACTTGTAAAAACACTTCAGGTTTTCCAGTTTTTCCGCCACATCGGTGGTGTCGCCAAGGTAAACAATATGGGATCCAGCTTTGGTAACCAATTGTATCTTCCCTGTTTGAGTAATATTCACCTGCTCAATAAGTGCATTTAGGGTGCAATCGGCAACTATCACAGTAGCTATTTTGTGCAAATCATAAAGGCTTTTCAGTTTGTTTCGTAGCAATTTGTTGGTAACGGGAATCGAAAAAATATTTTTCCCATCGTCCAAAGCACTTTCAATTTCACCAGTTGCAATAATAGTTTTGTAAGGATATTCAGGGTTTATCGGCATAATCCTTCCGTTGCGGTCGATAAAATGTTGTTCGCCTGTGGGCGTAATATAGCGGATAATTGGTTCACATTGATCAGCTTTGATAAGGATATTCCCTTCTACACTTACCTGAACATCCGTATTTTCGAGATAGGGTTGCTTTTGCAAAAAGGTGCTTATGCCGGCCACATCCACTTCTCCAATAGCTTTGTTTTGCGGTTTCCCGAAGCGTTTGTTAATGCCGTTTATAAGGTCGCTGTTGCTCATGAGCGGGTCAATTCCTTTGTAATTTATGGTACAGTTGATGCCGCAGCAACGCTTTACTTCGTGGGTTATATTGGCAAAACCCATCATAACCACCACACCTGCTACTATGGCAACCCACACTACAATCAGCAATATTTTTAGGAATATCTTCATCTTATTGGTTTAAGGTATTCCTGAAAAATACTTCGATGGGGTCAACCAAAGTGTCAATGTCGCCAGCACCCATTGTGAGCAGCACTTCAATTTTTTTACCAGCAAAAATGCCAAGGATTTCATCTTTTTGAACGAGGCGTTTGTTCTCGTGGTCTATCAGCGAAAGCAGCATTTTGGAGGTTATGCCAGGAATAGGAAGTTCGCGGGCAGGGTAAATTGGCAAAAGCAGAATTTCGTCAAGCATCGAAAGGCTTTTTGCAAATTCATTGGCGAAATCGCGTGTGCGGGTAAACAAATGTGGTTGAAAAATTCCGGTGAGTTTACGCTCAGGGAACATCGCCCTTGCCGAACCAATGCAAGCATTTAGTTCTTCGGGATGATGGGCATAATCATCAATGTAAACCAGATTATTTTGGTTGATCCGAATATCGAACCTGCGGTTCACCCCACGAAAATCAGGAAGTCCGGCACTTAATTCTTCTGGTGTAACCTCAGCAAGTAATGCTGCGGCCAAGGCTGCAACGGCGTTCTCCACATTATATAGCCCTGGAATCCCAAGGGTGAGGTTGCTGATTTTACCATTAGGATAATTGAAATCGAAATGATAAAGGCCGTTTTCCAAACTAAGGTTATTTGCATAGTAATCAGCATCCTCGTTTACAGCATACGAATAGACGTTGCATTCCAAAGGATTATCCAACGGCAGAACAATTCCTTTTTTGATAATCAGCGAACCTTGGGGTATAATGTTTTGCGAAAAGTCGGAGAATGCATCCTGCACTGATTCATGGTTTCCATAAATATCGAGATGGTCAGAATCGGTACTGGTAATTATTGCAATAAACGGATGCAAATGGAGGAACGACCTGTCGTATTCATCGGCCTCGACTACCATGAAAGGCGATGTTTCGGAGATAAGAAGGTTGTTGTCGAAATTTCGGGAAATCCCGCCTAAAAATGCCTGACACCCAATTGCAGATTGTTGCATCAGGTAGGCAAGCATGGTAGAAGTAGTAGTTTTACCATGCGTTCCGGCGCATGCAATTGTTTTATATTCAGAGGAAAGCATTCCCAAGACTTCCGCCCTTTTCATCATGCGCACACCGCTTTTTATCAAATACTGGTATTCGGTATTTGTGGTTGGTATTGCGGGCGTATAAATCACCAATCCGGTTTCGGTGGGGATAAGCCCAATATTTTCATGAAAATGAATAATCATGCCTTCCTCTTCAAGCTGGTTTGTGAGGCTGGTTGGTGTTCGGTCGTAACCATGCACCTGATATCCTTTCGCGATAAAATACCGCGCCAGGGCACTCATGCCGATACCTCCGATACCGAGGAAATAAATAATATGTTCTTTTATCCTTAACGACATGGATTACAACATTTTATTGTTTTTATTTTTGGATAGTTCAAATACCTGTGTGGCTATGAGAGCCGCCGAATTGTGCATTGCCATTGCACTAATATTTGCACTAAGTTTGATTTGTTCCTTTTTGTTTTTTGCCAACTCAATAGCCGTATCAATTAGTTTCTCGGAAGCTTCGAGATCTTTTACCAAAATTGCAGCTTCGCGAGTCGAAAGTGCCAAGGCATTTTTGGTTTGATGGTCTTCGGCAACATTTGGTGAAGGCACCAGAATTGAAGGTTTTCCCGAAATGCAGAGTTCGGAAATCGCTATGGCACCCGCCCTCGAAATCACTATATCAGCGGCAGCGTATGCCATGTCCATCTCTTTAATAAAAGGCATGGAAATGATCCCTTTTCCTTTAAATCCAGAAACTGCGGCAGTTGCCTGATCTTC
>CAIRHD010000447.1 GCA_903878265.1 uncultured Bacteroidales bacterium
CAAAAGATTTCAGGATTGAGGATACCATTGCAGATGAAGCGGTTGTAATCACCATTTCGCACATGGGATATATGAAACGCACGCCACTTTCGGAATACCGCCGCCAGAGTAGGGGAGGACGTGGTTCGCGAGGTTCGGATATTCGGGATGAGGATTTCCTCGAACATTTGTACATTGCCACAGCACATAATTACATGCTTTTCTTTACCGAAAAAGGTAAGTGCTTCTGGCTAAGGGTATATGAAATTCCTGAAGGTGGAAAAACTTCAAAAGGCAGGGCAATTCAGAATATGCTCAATATTGAACCCGATGACAAGGTTAGGGCGATCATCAATTTGAAAGACCTGAAAGATGAGGATTATATAAAGAACAATTATATAATTCTTTGTACCAAAAAAGGCACCATCAAAAAAACATCTGTCGAGGCATATTCACGTCCACGGTTAAATGGAATAAACGCAATCAACATCAACGAAGGCGACCAATTACTCGAAGCGCGCCTAACCAACGGAACCAGCGAAGTGCTGATGGCATTGCGCAGTGGCAGGGCAATCCGGTTCAACGAATCTACTGTTCGGCCAATGGGACGCACCACAACAGGGGTAAGGGGGATTACATTAGGCGGTAAAACCGATGAGGTAATTGGCATGATTTGTGTAAACAGCTCCGAAGAATCAATTTTGGTAGTTTCGGAAAAAGGGTATGGCAAACGCTCGGATCTGGACGATTACAGGGTAACCAATAGGGGAGGAAAAGGTGTAAAAACCTTAAATATCACTGAAAAAACCGGCAGCTTGATAGCAATAAAAAATGTAACCGATACCGATGATTTAATGATCATCAACCTATCCGGAATCCTTATACGTATGGGAGTGAGCGATTTGCGGGTGATGGGACGTGCTACGCAAGGGGTGAGGCTGATTAATTTGAAAGATGATGATGGAATAGCTGCCGTAGCAAAAGTTGAATGTGAGATAGAAGAAATTGATGATGCCGAGATCGAAGAAAATATGGATATGGATGATACTGGCGATGACAATATCCCAGAGTCGGAAAGCGATTTGCCAAATCAAACAATTGAAGAATAAATAATTGATAAACAAATAAATAACTCAAACAAAAAAAGTAAATTCAAACTTAAAAAAGTTAAGGAAATGAAAAGAACCCTTGTTTTATTTGCCCTAATTATGCTGGTAAGCGCAGCTTTCGCACAAATGAAGAAAGATCGCACCTCGGCATACAACTATTGGATGAAAAAAGATTTAGTGAAAGCTAAAGAATTTATTGACAAAGCAGTAGCCTATCCTGAAGCTGCGACAGATGCTAAAGTTTGGTACTACAAAGGTGGGATTTATCTGGATATTCAGCTTTCCCCTGTAAAAGCAGTACTTGCACCCGATGCCATCAATGTTGCCTATGAAGCTTACCAAAAAGCAAAAGTTTTAGATACTAAGGAAGAGTATAAAGGCGATATTGCTGCCCGTTTGGCTGCCATTGGAGGAGAATTTTTTAACGAAGGCATCTCGTTTTTTCAACAAAACAACTTTGATGGGGCTATGCCGCTCTTCGAAAAAGCGATCAATATCGGCAAAGAAAATCAAATTATTGATACCTTGGCCAATTATGGATCCGCTTTGTGTTTAGAGAAAAAAGCTGCTGCAGATAAAGCTTTTCTTGATAAAGCGATAGCACAATACCAGTTTTTGGTTGATATTAAAATGAAAGAAGTGAGCATATATACCTCATTGGCAAATCTTTATAAAGATAAAGGTGATCTTGATAAAGCCTCATCGATAATTAACCTCGGCAAAGTTCAATTTCCTGGTAATACAGACCTAATTATAACGGAAGCCAATATGTATATCTCAACCAATAACCATGCAAAAGCAGTTGCTAGCTTGATGGTTGCAAAAGAGAAAGAACCAAACAATGTTTCGGTTTTATATGCGATTGGCGTAACTTATGATTTGTTGAAAAACGACACTAAGCTTCCAGAGGCTGAGAGGACAGATTATTTCAACAAGGCAATTTCTTCATACAAAGAGACTATTGCTCTGGATGCTAATTATTTCGATGCATTGTTCAATCTTGGTGCAATTTACTTTAATAAAGGTGGCGATGTAATAAACGAGGCGTCAAAACTGCCTTTCAGTGAAGAGGCTAAATTTAATAAGATGACTGAGGAGGGGAATAATTACCTGAATTTGGCTTTACCTTATTTGGAAAATTGCGAAAAGCTTCAACCAAAAGACAAACCTACGCTTACATCGTTAAAAGAAATTTATATGCGGTTAAAAATGACCGAAAAATTTACTGCAATAAGTAGTAAGATAAACGAACTTTAGCAGAGAACAATTTAACAAACTAAGAGAGCCGGAATATAGCGGCTCTCTTAATTTGCTATTTTCTATTTAACATAATATTAATTATGGGACTTTTTGAAAAAGTATATATGTTGAATATCAGATAGTTGCAAATATCAAAGACAACAACAATATAGGCCGGGCGCAAACAGTTGGACTGACAAATAAAAACCAAAAAATCATAACATACTGATTATGAAAAAAATACATTTGGAAATAATTGTGGAAAAGGATAAATCTTCATGTTATATAAATCTGAACAGTTACCGCACTTTTCTAAATTGGGGCATAACCAACTGTTTTTCAGACCGTAAAAAAGCGCGAATCTTCCAAACCCGCGTAAACACATGGATCAACGATATTTTGCACGAAACCAACCTTATATATGCCGATGTGCTGTATTATTACCGGAAGGCTTGGATGGTGATTGACCGTGATACGGAAGTAAAAATATCCCGTTGCTTTTCGCTCTTGGACACTAATTTCAACAAACTTTTGAAAAGCGACTACCGGGGCGCCGATGCTTCTTTTTATGCCTTAGAGGCTATTGGAAAAATATGCAAGGACTTGATTTACTCTATAGACTTGCTGATAAAATACCGGAAAAGCCGGGGCGAATATGAAACCATGAAGGATTATAATTTGATGGTTAGGCAACTTGAAAGGATCATTTCAGAAACAACAGAAAAAACCGATCCAGGTGAACTGGGTCGGCAAATCAAGCGGGTAGATTGAAACTAAATGGAACCAGGCTATTTTCTTTTAGCCTTTACAATTTGGTAGCCGTGGGGCAATATCATGTTTTGGCCGTGTACCAAAACCTTTAATGCTCTTTTGTTGAATTTTGGCTTTGCCTTTGCTTTTTTGGCTTTCTTTTTCATGGTAAAAGATTTGATGGTTAGTTATTTGATTATTTTGATGTACCTACTATAAACTATGTGGTTCGATGGGTTTCGGCATTGTATGGTCTGTATCAATTGCCTTTTGGAGAAAAACCACAACCAAGGATTTAGCCTCTCCCCTTTCGATATTACTTGTACAAGTGTATCAACACTCGATATTGATAGCCGGGCGGTGTCGTTGGCAAAAGTGCCGGTTACATTATACCAATCATCGCTATACATTATCAGCTTTGTAGGGTCTGCAATGTTATTTTTTGTAAATATTGTGTCATACAATCGAGTAATAATATCTTTATGCTGTGTGGTTGCTATTTCGGCTACCGATTCCGTTTGTTTAGGCTTTATTTTGAGTGTTTTCAGCAATGTATTTACATCCGGCAACACATTATCGAGTTCTTTTTTAGTGTACTGCAATACCGGGGTTTTGGCGGTTTCGTGGCCTTGTTTGTCCTTATAATAAACAAGCTGCTTGGTTAGGTTTTGTTGGCTTGCCAAAATGCGTTTGTAATCCTTTTGTCCTTGTATGTACATGTAAAGGCTTTTGCCCGTTACCAGCAAAAGGAAAACGGCAATGGTAGAAAATAGGGCAATTTGTTTTAGTTTCATGCTTTCAGTCGGTTTTTGCATTCAATTCGCTTGCATTCTTTGGTTTCTAAGTCGCTAATACGGCGTTCAAGCTCCACAATCTGCAACTTAAATTCTATCCTGATTTTTTCGTTCGACTCCTGCCAAAAGTTCTCCATCTTGCTATACGCATCAACTTTGGCGGTCATGCTGGTATAACGTATGCTGATAATAGCGAACAATCCGCCACCGGTAATAAATGCAATTGCGGTTTGTATATACTCCATGTGTTTATGATATTGGTATATTACCGGTTAAGCAATCGGCTTCTATTGCAAGCCTCAAATCTTTTCTTTGTTGCAAAAAATCGAGGTATTTTTGTTTCTTGCCGATTACTTCTAAACCTATGTTTGCAGCATTGTAATCGTTTTGTAGTTTTTGCTCGTAGGCATTATCGTACAATTCGGCCAACAGAGTGGCGAAAATCGTGTTGGCGGTAACAGGATAGGGAACGCACAAACTATCGAATAAAAAACCTTGCTTTGTAATTGTACTGGTGATAGTTTGTTTTGTTACAACATCAAATGTTTTGACAATAAAATCTTTTGATGAAGCAAGGATGTTAAAATTGTAAACTGTTTGCTTCATTGTAGGTTCGTCAACGAACGTGATAGGTTGAACTACATTGAATATGTTTTTGAACAGGTTTTTCATATTTATTTTATGTGTTAATTACGGTTACATCATTATCTGTTATTAATACTGCAATATCGTCATCGCTCATTGATGCAAGAGGGATTGTTAAAGTAAATGTTTGTGAATCAATGCCTGAAAAGACACCATTACTGCCGGCTGTAGTACCTACTGTTATGAGTGCTGGCAATGAAATAGCACCGCTGAATGTTGCACTACTAAAACATGCATCACCTGCTGCTGTGAGTGCTGGCAATGAAATAGCACCTCTGAATATGGAACCCCAAAAACATTGATAACCTAATGATAAGGCGACTGGTAAAGAAACATCTCCGTCAAATAAGCAATAATTAAAACAGCCTTCACCTACAGTTAAGACATTTGGAAATGATGCAGCACCTTGAAATAATGACTCCGCAAAAACGTAGTCATCGATTGCTTCTAATGCTGAAAATGAAACATCTCTGTCAAAATATGTTAGATAGAAACATCTATCACCTGCTGATACGAGGGATGGAAAAGAAACATCTCCGACAAAATGGGAATTGTTGAAACACCATTCACTTGCTGATACGAGGGATGGGAAAGAAACATCTCCGTTAAATTGGGAATTGTTGAAACACAATTCACTTGCAGTTAATAGACTTAGGAATGAAGTAGATTTATTAAATATGCAATTTGAAAAAGCCATATAACCGACATCTGTCACTCCAGATAACGAGACATTTTCAAATGTGATATAATAGAACACTCCAAGGCCAATCGATGTAATACACATGATGTTATCAATTATGGATTTAAGTATAGTGCAATTATTAAATATACTATCTGCCAAGTGTATATTAGAGCCACCGAATAGACTAACTGTAAAAGTGGTTACTTGATAAGTAATTTCATTAAATACAGTACCATTTGTAGGCAAATCAAAAAACGTGTTCCAACTCGACAGCGAATTAGCGGCACCACCTATAAAGGTAGATGGGTCTTCGGTGAATACTAAAGACAAATAGCCATAATTGGATTGACGGCTAATGGCTTGAGGTAATGATTCGTTCAAAAAAAGACAATCAGATATAGGAACCATGATATATTTTGATTCCTTTATTTGGTATCTTACGGACAAATCTAATTGTAAAGCTGCAACCAAAGCTTTAAATTCATCAATTGTTACAACTATATAATTTGGAAGAATTGTTTTTAAAGCACTAATTGTTTGTGGACTAAATTCTGATGGTTTTTTACCTGTTATGCTCATTTTAACCTCCTATTGTTTCAAGTTGTAAGTAATTGTTTGCATTATCCTCTTCTACCATGTAAAATAGGCCATCCTCGGTAAGCATTGCATCAATAATCACGATGTTATTTCGCTTCCTATACTTCCCCAACAAAAAATCAACCATACCAAAACCGGCTGTTGCATTATCCGTTTTTCTGTATGAGCAAAATATTTTATCAACGTAAGCCTGTGCCATGTTTAACTTTTTTTTTACTCACCAACCCTATACGCACCCAGTAACACATCGTTTCGGCCAAAAGTGCCAACACCGCCCACTGTCCTGAGCTGGCCTAAAATCTTATCAACTTTATATGGTATATACGCTTGTGAAAATGCGTTGTTTATATCATTGTTGTAGTAACACATTGCACCGGTAGTGAGTGCGGCCCAAGCTGTGTTGTCGGTTACTATTGGTATTAGGCTGCCATCGCGGTATTTAGTTTCACAAAGGTTCTCAGCCAGCCATACTTGTATGCCAATTTTAACGGTTGCATATTGTTTTCCATCGTTGCCGGTGTAGCTCCCCCCATAATAGCCATCTGGCAATAACAAATCATCTGCTGTTGGGGCGTTTTTCAATACTCTTGCAGTTCCGCCGTTATTGTAATTAAATGCCCATCCAATATTAAACCAAGTTCTGCCAGAAACAAGCTGTACATAATGGTAATTTCCATAACCGGCATCGCTACATGTTATCAAATTACAGTTTTTATTCATGTCGGCAAAATCGCCACCCGTGTACGTCCTGGTTCCTGATCCTGTCGCATTAAAATTAAATTGGTTAACTGCCCCATCATTGGGCGGAACCCAATAATCGAATCCGGTTTGTTTTAATTTGCCACCACCCAGGAAACCGCCAATATATAGGCTTAAATATTGGTAGTCTGTTATAGCTGGCACCCTCCAGCCTGTTGCAGCTATCCCCCTCGCATCCGTTACGGAATAAAAATTGTATAAAGCCCCATACTTTGCTAATAAAGATGTTGTATCAACCTCCCGGAACTTACAAAGCAAAATATCGGTTTTACCAGGCACATCAAAACACTTTGAAACTGTAAGTGTAGGAGGTGCGGTTATTCCATACCAAATTATACGCGCAAGTACCATAAGCCCATTTAAAAGTAGTAACGGTGCCGGTTGTGGTGTTTACGGTTATCTTCATAATACTCCAATTGTCAGAAGCTTCGGTGGTAATAAACTCGCTTGCCCGCCCTGAAGGCTTGGGATCGCAAAAGCCGAAATATATCTCAGTTGCCGAAGCTTCGTCAATTATATCGGCAGCGGCCTTTAACTGGTCTATCATGCCAGTAGCGGCAAATGGTGGCAAAATTGTATTGGCCATAATCAGTATTTTATTGCTGTGTACAAATACCAGGCACCAATAACAAGTATCAGCGCGGCGGCGGTTATTTTAAGTGTTTTCATGGTTTTTTTTTTACGTCCAAGCGTTTCAGGTTGTGGCTTTTAATAATGCTTACAAGGCTTTGCGCATAATTGGGATCGGTGGCATAACCGGCGGCTTGCAAGGCGGCGGCTTGCGCTTCGGGCGTGGTGGCCGAAAAAACCCCTGCTTTTGAGTATCGGCTGTTTTGTTGCAAAAAATAAGAATGATCGCGGATGCTGTCCGCCAAGGTTGTGTAAAACCTAAATTTTAAATCGTATTGCCCCGATATGCCGTCAACAACTTCCCGTGTATTACTGCTAACCGCGCTACCCTTCCAATATGGCGAGTGTGCGCCGCTGGCCTTTATGCCAAACATATTGTTGCCTACAACGCTTTTGCCCCACCCGGTTTCGAGTGCCGCTTGTGCCATCTTTACACTGGGGAAAATGGACGATCCGGCACAGGCTTCTATAACGGCGTTTTCGTAAGTGGATATAAATTGGGATGGTGTCATGTCAATCGTTTTTTGATTGCGAAATAACTAACCGTTGCCAGCACGATAAGCACAAATATTACCGTGGATGCTGCAAATAGGCTTTGTTGGTCGAAACCTACATTTGTATTTACATCAACACTGGGGAACTTGCCGGAAGCTAACCGGCTCCAGAATGTTTCTTTCTTTTCTGCCATTTCGGTATTTTTAAAAAGGCCACCACGACCACGAATTAGAATCGTCAACCACAGTGCCGCCCACCGACAACTGTTTCCCGGTAATTGCCGAATATTGTTTCCAGAATATTACACCGGGATAATTATTTGCCAGCAACGCCTTCAATGTTTTGGGTCCAAACTTGCCATCGGCTACCAAACCGGCATTATGCTTTGTGTTTAGCGCGTCCTGTATATCTTTTACAAGCGTATTTTGCATAGAACCAGCCACCCACCCACTTCCGATTTTTAGCGGCATAGGGTTTTTTTCGGTTGGTTTTGTTGGCTTGTTTCCGGTATCGGAGCCACCACCACCCGTTGCTGGGTCTGTAATTGGCGGTTCGGAGGGTTTACGGAAAAGGAAGTAAGCGGCCAAAGCCAGTACCAATACAACCGAAACTACTATTATCGTTTTTTTCATCAGAATGAGAAATTAATGTTTTTGTTTTTCAAAACCTCGTTTATATCGGCGGTTTCTTTTGCCGATAGCTCTAATTGAAACCATTGTTGGAGTGTTTTATCGCCCCACCAGCCATAATAAGGCCGTGCGCCAAAAGCCTTTATAAGCTGCAACAGATCGGATAAGTTTTGCATCTTGCTTATAATGCCTGTAACCGCACTGTTATCGGTGCCCAAGTATGCCATTGCATCGTGTATTTTGTCGGCCAAGGCTACATACTGGTTAAGCGGATAACTCAACTCGTTTGGCTGAATCTCGTTGCCCAATGCGTTGCCATATAGATCCGTTTTTGCCGTGCGGATAGCTTTGCGGATAAGGAAGTAAAGCGATACCACAACCAACAGCACAAAAGCCGCTTTGATGAGTGTGGCCTGATTCATTTTGTCGAATTTCATTTTTTACGGAATTTAAAGCAAACAATAATTACCACCAAAGCCAAAACAAACACGATAGCGGTTTTCTTTTTAACTTCCAAGCCAAAATAAGCAAGGATACAGCAATTGTCGTTTTCGGCTTCCATTACTTTTTACGGGTTCTGTAATATATCACGCCGCCAATCAAAAGTACCATTGCCACGACAACAATAATAATTGTGGGATCTGAATTGCCACTTGTAGCATCTTTTACTTCTGCGGCTTTCAATTCGTTGTTCAATTTGTCGTTCAATGAATCTTCGTACCGTTTTTGTTCGCATTTTTTCCCGCGAAGGAAACTACACCTATTCACCCCATCGGGTCCTGTATTTGCCATTATTTAGGTTTTTTTAAAATCAGTATTATTGTTACTATGGCAACCAAGAACACACCTCCCAAGATAATAAGTGTTTTGTTGTTTTTAGCCGAAAGCCTTTGGTTTATCCATGAATTTGCGGCTGCGTTGTCGGCTTCTGATTTTCGGTTTTTTGCACCAATGCCAAAAATCTTGAATGTTTCGTTGCTTACGGTGCCTATCGTGCCAACAGCGTTTCCGATTCCCTCAAAAAAATTGCCAGAAATATATTTTCCCGGGTCGGTTATTTCCGTGAGTACCTGTATCCTTTTGCCCAATTCGGCATCGGTGAGGGTTTGCACTGTAATAAACCTATCTACCGCGTACTTGTTGGCCTGGTACTCGCTGGCGGTCATCAGCTCCAAATGCCCGGCTTCGTGCAACAAAACAAACTCACGTTCCAAGCCGGTAAGCCTCCCCCATATTGCAGGGTTAAGGAATAGAGTGCGATCGGCACGGTTTACCCTTGCTATGTCGGTACTTATTGTATTGTCGAAAATTACCCTGTTGAACATAGCTGCTATTTATGACATGTTGGCCGGTGCGGTGGGCACATTTGCTTTTTGAAAAACACCTTTTCGCGGTTGCGCATACTTATTCATGTAATCCAATGGTTGTTCGTCCTTCGGTTCGTCCTTTTTGGCAACTTCCGGTTTGCGGATAAAAAACCAATACACGGCAAATGCCAAAATGCCGATAAAAATCAAGTTCGTTACGTTTTTCATGTTACTTTTTTTTGTAAAACAACAATATGCCAACAACCACGATAATTACAGCCGCTACCACATAAATAATGGTATTGGTCTTTTTTTGTGTTTGTTGATCCTGTATGTCGGCAGGCTGAACTCCACCACCCAAAACATTATCTTTAAAACCCTTCACGGTTACGCCTGTTTGGCCTATTAGGGTCAAGGTTTTAGCCCAAAAGTCCCAGCCTTTGCCAGTGCCTGTGCTTGCTTGCTCCGTGATCCATTGGTCGTAAGTAGGCGAGCCCATTTCGTCCGCGCCTCCATAATTGCCGTTAAGCACGGAACCGGGCGAAACCGCTTTTACCAGTTCCATCATAAAATGTGAACCACGCATCTCGAAACCTTGCCTCACACCTTTCATGCCGCGAAGCGGTATGCGGTGTATCCTGAAAATATTTTCTGCCTGTGGTGTTGAGAGCAAACTCTCTATATTTTTCATAAAATCAATGTTTTAGGATTAAAAAAGCCCACCTACCAGTAAGGCGGTGGGCTTTTGGCAAAAAGTGGAAGAGGAGTTAAAACAAGAATGTGATGTTGACGGATGCACCGGCAACCAAAGGGAGCAATATCAATGTGTTGAACCCAAGGGTCAATCCTTCGCTGTCAATTTCGAGCAATGTGGAAATATTGCTGTATTTGTCGCGAAGCATGTTGAGCGGTATGTACTGGGGGCGCGAACCGGTGAGCGGGGAAACCGTAACAACCTCCATCGTTTGATCGTACGATGCTGTACTGGTGGAAACAACGCGGATGGCGCGAACCGGGCGCGAAAAATGTTTCAGATAGCTCAAAAACGACCGGATGGTCATTTTGCTATTGCTCGCGGTGCAGGTGATCGTGGTTGTGGAAGATCCGGCAACAATACCATCATCAAGAACCGCATCGCAAGCCCAACCAGCGGAAACGATCGCGGCAGGATTGGTAAAAGAAGGCGTGTCGGCTGTGCCTGATGCGGTAAATATGCTTTTCAGCGTGTCGAAATAAGCGGGACACAAGGCAATAACCTTGTCGGTGCTGTAAGTGTTTGCAACGGTGAAACTGAATTTTTCACCACCTGCGATTTTTAAATCTGCCATTTTTTTTTTTGATTAAAAAGTTTTTAAATTATTTGCTTTTAAGCTGTTGGGCGCGTGAACCCGTTTTCTTCGGCATACCATCCAGCTTCGTTTTTGAGCTGTACGGCATACGACACATTGTTTTTTACCGCCTTTTCCTGTACCAGTTTAACGGTTGCAGGGTCGTTTTTCATCCATGACAGGTTACGGCTCACTTCGCCATCCCAAGCGGATGTGTTGAGTCCTGAAAGGGTATCGGTTTTGCTTTTGGCGTAAAAATACCAACCTGCGGCCACCGCCAGCAAGACAATTACAACCAATACCATATTTTTTTTAATCCAGTCCATGTTTCCTCCTGTGTTAAACGGTTGTGGTTTCGGGTGCGGTTACGGTTTTCTTTTTGGCCAAGCCAAACAAGTTACCAGTCCCCCAATAGGTATCAACCACAAGGCCAATAACAAGGACTGTTGAAATGAAAGCCAGCCAACCGGCAATATTGCCTTTTGGGGCTGTGGGGAGTTTAGTGTCGAGGCTCATTTTTTTAGGTGTTGTTTTATTGGATAGGGCGCAAAGTTGATATTGAATAAAATATGCTTTTCAAACTCCTTTTAAATACTTTCAAATATTTTCATATAATGTTGATAATTAGTATTTAATGTTATTTAATTGCAAAAAAAAAGCAACCGATCAGTGGGTTGCTACAAAATAGTTAACTTATAGGTTTATTTTCAGGCTGGGAACTCTCCACAAGCTTCAATAATTTGCTTAACCTGAATAGGTGTATATATATGCGCTCCCCCGGGAAATTGCAAGGTTGGCAAAAAATGTGATAACCATTTACGAAGTATATACACTGACACTTTATATTTATCTGCTATTTGGCACAGGCTCATGGCTTCAAAATTTTGGGTTTCGGTTATCATATTTTGTGTATTTCGTGATAATGTGGGTTTGTGGCCGCTTCGGTATTAATACGCCGCTGGATGACTTCCCACCGCTTAATGTCGTCAAACCTATCCTTACGGGTAGTAACTGGATCGGTTGTTTTGAATAAAGCAATATGGGAAGTGTAGGCAAAAAAAGCGGGCGGTATTTTTGAAAAACCGTGGCCCACCGCACAAATATCGAGCATCATTTGCCTACGGCGGACAAATATAGTTTCCAGTATTGCCGATGTGCTGGGCTTGAAGTATGCCCGGCAATCGTCGAAAACAAGCAATCCTCGTGTAAAATGTTGCCGTATGTTAGTAAGCACGGTTTCGGCTTCGCTGGCTGCAACTATTATTTTACGCGCCCCTACATACGCCTGCATACGCTCCGGGAACTGTGGATGCACTTCTGGTATATTAAGCCATTCGGCATCATCGGGCGTGATTATCAAAACATGGCTATCCGTTTTTTTGAGCTCGTTCAATACTATTTGCTTCAACAGAGTAGTTTTGCCGGTGCCATTGGTGCCAACTATTACGGTAAACTGTGGGAAACGGGTTGCGGCTTTAGTTTCCTGTTTGGGTTTCGGTTCCATCTTTGGCGGCTTTGTCTTTTATTTCGGCCTTAGCCTTCAACATGTTCAATTCAGCTTCTATATTGGTTTGCCTGTTGGCAATTCTAACTTGCTCATCGGCTTGTCGTTGTTGCTCCTCTTCCATTTTCTTTATTTTGCGGTCGGCAAAAGCCTCTTTGAATTTAGGTGCAAGTATTATAAGCGTGAGCAAAACAGCTTCCAGTAATGGGTTTGCGCCCGAAAAACCGTAATGCTGCGCCAATCGCCCGTAACTGTCGGTAAGGTCGCGCCGCTGCCCAGCGCTCATGCGGTACTTATCCTCTTTGTTGCTGCCTATTATGCCGCAAAGGGCACGGCTGCCATTATCAACCAAAGCGGCCAATTGCTCGCCAGCGGCGGCGGCGGTATCGGCTGAAAACTTTGCCTCCTCTTCGGGCGACAATACTTTTGCAACGCCAGGCATGGGCACAGGTGGGCGTGGATCGGCACCGGGCAACGGCCCAATGTTATCCTTTTCGATGTTCATATTACTTATATAATCATCGAGGCTCATACGGCTTTCGGGTACTCCGGGGGCTTTTATGGTTGCTGTTGGGAACATGTTACACTAATTTAAGGATCGTATCAATTAATTGGGAAGCCGGTTCTATTTGTATAAACCGGGTAATGAAAATTTTCTGGTCATCGGTTTCGGCACATGCCACGGTTGAGAAATAAATTTCGCCTTTAACCTCATAAAGCAATGCCGAAATTTCGGTTTCGCCTTCAAGTAATGGTATAGATTTTTTCTTTTCCAAAACGGCTGAAATCATCAGGTTTACCATTTCGGTAATATTATCCTTTCCCAGCATGGATATTGCCCCAGCTACAAGGTTGCGTTTTATGGCGTTCATTTGCGTTTTATGTAATTGTTCTTAATAAGCACATACAAAGCGTTTTCGTTGCTTGGCTCTGATCCTTGCTCTTTTATCCATGGCTTTATATTTTCCATCAATTGTAATTCGGCTTCGGAAACCGAAAACAACACCTGACCTGGTGCCAACACACCGGATTGTGCCAAAGCGGTTTTGAGCGTTTGCACTTCCTGTGAAGCTTCGCCCAGTTCGTCCACTTTAGCCTGTAAGGATTCGGTAAGGGTTTCGAGTTCGTGTATCCGGTTTAAATCCGATTGTTGGGAAACTTCAATTTTGCGAGGGTTTTGAAAAGCCTCTAATAAGGTGTTTATAAATTGGTCGGCGGTGGCTGGCCTGCCGTTGGTGCCCGAATCGCACTCATCAAGCAAACGCTTGTATAGTTTTTCGGTTTCGGGGTAAAGCCTTAATGAAATTGTATTCATATTGTTGGGATTAGGGGTTTTTGTTGTATCTTTGTGGGGTCGTTTTGCTATACAGCGTAAGCAAATAAAATTATCGGCGTCGATGTTTTCGGTAGTTTCGGCAAAGTATAACCCTATCGGCTTATCTGATAGGGTTTTTTTCGTAAATCGAAAGCGGTCAATAACCATTTTTTACTTTTATTTTTATCAATAGCTACTACAAACCTAAATAAGTCGCTTTGATAAACTTTTTTATGGGGTTCTGATTTTTTGGCGTTAAAATCCCCAAATTGAACAACAATAGGTATAAAACTTTCTATCTCAAAACCCAACTGCTCAATTTCTTTTCCATGCTTTTCAATAATATGTTTTAACCCAAAACCTATATTTGTTAATGGGTCGTTTTCACCCCAAACAATATCAATAAAACCTATATCATCACGATAAAGGGCGTTAACTGCTTCGCCTTCCTTTACCTTTATCAAGTGCTTGATTGCCTTTACAGGTTGATTTTCAAACTGAGTGTAAATTGTTCCGAATACTCCCTTTTTCATTAGGTATTGATTATCATTATTATAAACCTGAACTCTTACCACTTGTAAACATAGTTATCTGCCAACTGTAACCATACACACCTACAATAAGCAAACTTGATTGGACTTTGAATGCAAACCACAAAAATACATCACTACCAAACTGTTTGTTAACGGAGTTATTAAACTTCGTACATTGTAAAAAAGTTGGCTAAAAACTTGACAGGCATCAAATTTTAAATTTCAATCCTCGTAAACTTACCGATAACGACATACAGAGCAGAGTTAAAAAGTGAAGAAAAAGCTGTAACCTTGTAACCTTGTAACTATTGCTCAAAATCAATACTTTAAGTGAAAAAAAATCGGTTACAACTTTTTTATGGAGTTGTAACAGGCTTTTTTTGCCGTTTTTATATGCTGTTAAATTGTATATATTAGGCTCGGTTACAAATATCAAAAAAGTTGTAACCTTTGTAACCAAAAAGTTGTAACCAAATTTTTAAATACAACTTACTTATTATCAATTATTTACATCTCTTCCCTTTTTTGGTTACAAGGTTACAAATATTTAGTAAGTTTTAAGGGGTTAACAAGGGTAGAAAATTTGGCGGAAAGTCAAACATACGAAGACAAAACCGCTTTCGCGGTGCTATTTGTGCCGGAAGTTTGTAACCAATGTGGGTAAAAAGAAAAAAGCCAGCGCGGAGGGGTCCGGCTGGCTATGTAGCAGTTATGGGCTGGCTGTAAAGCTGCCGATAATGAAACCTTAGTGATATTACTTCAATTCTATCATCAAGTATTTTGTAAACAAGCCGGTGTTCGTCGTTTATATGCCTCGACCAACAACCCGACAACTCATGTTTAAGGCATTCGGGTTTTGCTATGCCTGTGGTTGGCGTTTCTGCTATAACTGTCAAGATTTGGGAAATCTTCTTTTGTACGGCTTTGTTTCCGCTCTTTTTCCAGAACAATAAATCCTCTTCGGCTACTGGCGTATAAGTTATTTCCATATATCAGCCGTTTTTATTGCCCTCGACTTACCTTCTTTCGACTGCTCTAATGATCGGGCAAGGCTATCGCTGTTTGCTTTGGTTGAAAGCAAATATTCGGTTTCGTCAGGATTGCCCGAAAAAGAAATTTTTAAGCGTGTTACAACGTCCATTATTGCAACCAACTGCGCTTTATCTTTTACTTTTAGTACCAGTGTTGTCATTTTGTTGATTTTTATGCAAAGTTAGATAATTTGCGACCATGTAGGGGCGATATTTGTGGGTAATTGTCAATTCTTTACAAAATATTGGATTGTCAGGCGGTTGAGAAATCCGATTTTTCAGGCCATTTGGCATACCGTTGCACCCTTGTAAAATTGTCGTGAAACTGAAACTCACGGGTAAGGTTACAAGTAACAAGTATGAAGCTTAGGCATTTCAGGAACTTGGGCAATTCGGCCACGGCCATTATGTTTGGCAGTTTTATCTGTGTTTCGTTTTCAAAACCTGCAACAAACTTATCAACGGTGTACAAATACTTTAGTTGTTCGGCGTTAAGCTTTGGCAGCCAGGTTTCGCACTGCGCTACCGTGGTGAACATGTAGGGAGGTGTTTGCTGTTCCATTTATTCACAAAGATTATATACACTTAGGCAACCAGGAGTTTCAGTATCAAACAAATCAATAGTATTATTTTTACCTTTAATATATCGCTCTATATCCTCAGCAGTTGAATACCTTTTGCCTGCCGATGTAATTCCAGTCCTGAAACGGAAAGGAATATAATCGGGCTTAAAGAATGACGAGTTAAGACCAATTTCAGCGGCTTTTACTGCGTTCCATTGTTCGGGGTGGTTCTCTATTATTAATTTTAAACCTGAATGATTATTCATAATACACGGAAAACAACCAACCCGACTAAAACCCATATAATAAAGAGGGTTAACATCCTGCTTTTTTTTTTTGATAAAATTAATTGTATCTATGGCCGACCAGTTAAATATGGGTCTGAGTTTATCAGCGTTATATTTTTCACACCATTTAATTATATCCTTTTTTCTATATGTATAAAATTTAGGTTTCCCTTTTTTATCAAAATCGTAAGGCTCGAAATAATATTTAAAGTATGTACATTCGGCATTCATTTTAGACCTGGCATTGCTTTCGTTTCTGCGGATCCCTTCTATAATTAATAAATTATCATTCTGATTTAAAATAAAATCAATAGCAGGTATGATTTTTAATTCTTGAGTACAAAATCGGGCTTTTGTAGATGGAAATCTTTTTCTTTTAAAAGCCAAATCAATCATTCCGTTATATTTTTTAGATTTTATTATTTCAAGTTTAACGGATAAATCTTTGCATGTTTCTGTAATGTGATTATATGTTATTGGGTTTTCCCATCCAGTATCACAAAAAACAGCGGTGCAATTGTTTAGGCCATATCTTTCTATTGATAGGATCAAAGCGGCTTGACTGTCTTTCCCGCCACTGTAAAAAACTAATACTTTCATAATTTTAGTGTTTTGTTATTAGGTTAAATCGCTGGCAAATCGTTATCGTTTCCGGGATATTTTATTGTTTGCTCGTCTTCGGGCAGTGGATCGGTAAGCTGGGCAAAATCGTACTTTAAATCGTTATCAATGGTTTGTATGTAAATCATTTCCTGTGGGCGGTTGTTATTGTCCTTTTTGATAATGCGGCCATCTTTGGTATTGTGCTTTTGCTTGGGGTTTAACTCCTTAATCCAAGGATGGTATTTGCACCACATAAGCAAGCGGCGGCCAAACATTATTGAACTATCCTTGCGGTTGGTTTTTAAATAATCTTCCATCACATCGGCGCGGATCAGCTCGGTATTAACCTTATCGCCATCGGGAGCAAAATAACGGTCTGCCCAATCTTTGAAAGCATCGCCTATGCCTTCGCGAAGGTTGCGGCGGCGTACATTCTCCATAGGTGGGTCAATCTTCCGGTTTGGGGCTATGGTACTCATGTAAAAGCTAACACATTCGGCTATGGCATTGAAATCGTTGTTGAAATCTTCCTTTGAATAGCTGCCGCGCAAAATCTCCTGGTTAAAGTCGTCCCAAATTTTACGGGTTTCGCGGAAATCGTTGTTTTCGGTGCGCTCGTGGTAATAATCGCTAAACACGCAATACAATAACCGGGCTTGTGTGCTATCGTCCAAGTTGCGGCTGGCGTAATTGGTGGTAACTACAATTTTGGGCGCAAGCTCGAAGGGCAAAGTAAATTGTTTGCCAAATTTTGGGTTAACCGGCATTACTTCCGTTACCATCCCGAAGAAGGTTTGAAAAGGAAAATATTTATGTGCATCGTTTATCACCAGTAAGCGGGTTAGCTCGGTTACTTCCTCCAAAAAGTGTTTGTTATCGGTAAGTTTCTCGTTGCGGCCTTCAACATAAGCCGATATACGGAACATTTGCAAGGCCATATACACAAAGCTTTTGCCCGATCGTCCGTTGCTGCTTCCTTCCTCACTAATGCGGTTATCCATGCCAAACACACACCATGCCCGGTGTTTTGCTTTCCAACTGTGCAAAAGGTAGCCGATTGTAAATATTTTGTTTAACAGGTGTTGGCGTTGCTCTTCCTGTTCCAGTGCGGTAAGGTTAGGGCCCGCAATATCAAACTTATGATCCATGCGGTACTTTTCGGCTTCGTCTTTTGGCAGTTTATCCAATTCGGTTTCCAGTTCCTTGCGCCAATGCACACGGCTTGTGTTTATAAGCACTTTAAAAAACTTGCTTGCGTTGTTTGTTACCTGAATATCGTAACGCTTTGTGGCTTCGTTCCATGCGGTAGTAAAAGCCGGGGCGGTGCGCTTAAAGTCCTTTTTTATCACAAGCGGCTCCCACACGTTTTTTAACAGTCCTTTGTATGGTTCGGCCTTTATTTCGCTTGCGGTAATTTTAATGGCGGTGTTGGCGAAAAACAGGTATTGGTAATCCATTTCAAAATCGTTGAAATCCAGGTCGCAAAAGTCGAGGCGTTTCAAGGCTTCAACAATCTTTTTACTGTTGATCACAAGGTTTTGAACGTTGATGGGGTGGTAATTATCCTCCAACCATTTTTTAATGAAATCCTTTATAAAGCTTTCGGTAACTTGCTGTACAACATTGTTTTTTATGTAAATAAGTATTTCGTTATCCTTGCTGGCGGCAAATGGCATTTTATAAAAACCGTGGAGCTTCAAAAAATGGATCAGGTAAATGCTGTTAAGTTCGAGGCGTTGGCCAAACTGGCTTTCTTTGGTTTCCCAAAATTGCGCTGGCTTGGCGGCTGTGAGCAAGTTTTTAAAATCGTGGATGCTGGGGCTTAGTTCCACATAGTCGCGCAAATCCTTGCGGGGCTTGCGGCGGCTGTCGTTGTAGTTTTTAATCCATTCGGGCAACCACATGGTTTGTATATCAATGTAGTTTAGTGCAAGTTCGGCGGCTTTATTTTTGCCTGTATTATCAATATCGGGGATATTGTAAAGCGTTTTCACATACTTTTTAATCTCCTTGTATTCGGTGGCGGTTAGGCTGTACGTTTCGCTGTTGAACCATAAAGGCGGATAGCCAAAGCTGGCACAATTGAGCGCATCGCGCTCGCCGCTGCAAATAATAGCTTCGTCAAGTTTAACATCGGGGCAAGGTATGTTTTCGTTTGCAGGGTCGGCATAATGGGCTTTTTGCTCCTGTGCGTTGTATGCCTGATAAGCTGCTATAAGTTCGGCCATACCGTTAATATAGTTTGGGGCTTTGCTGCCGATATAAAAAAAACGGTATTCCTTTTTGGGGTTAAGGGGTTGGTAAACTTTTTGAAAATCGCCACACTGGCGCAAAAATATGGGGTAATTCTCGTTGCTGCTGGTAATGGTAACGCGGCGGGGATGCTTTACACCGTCCTTGGTGTGTTCGGGCTTTACCTTGCTGGTCCATTTAACTGAATAGTAGCCTAATTTTTTGCAATGTTCGTTGGTTACGTTAGGACCCAACAACTTCAACTCTTCGGCTGTAAACTCGGGGTTTAGTTCGTAATCATATTTGCCGTCCACTTCATCGGGTAGCGGGTCGCGCTGCTTAATGGTGGGTATGTTTTTGGTACTGCTTATTTCGGCTTGTAGGTTGTATTTTCCGGCAAGGTAATACAGGGCTTTCGGGAAGTTCATTTTTTCTTCCTTCATCACTATATCAATGGGGCTTAACGCGCGGGCTTCGTCGCCAAAATCGGTGGCTTTCCACACATCGCCATACAGTTTAACGGTTGCACTGGCTGTGTTTTCGCTGTGCATCTTAAAATGTTTGCCCGGTTCGGCATCAGGAAAATAGGCTTTTATAATATCCAAACCGCCATTGGTGAGTGCGTAAATATCGGCTGGCTTAACCATTGGCACATGCTTGTATTAGGCTGTAAGTAGCTCTGAAATCGCGGTTGTTTTTTAGCATTTCGGCGGCACGTTTGCGGCTGTTTGAAATTGTGCCTATATTCTTCCGTTTCAATGCAACTGCTATTTCACTGTATTTGTAGCCATTATCGTAAGCAATATTGGCTATGGCGTGGCGCACAATGGTAATATCGTCCTTTCGGGTGTCGCTGGTGAGGGTTTCGGGTGTTATGCCCAATATTTTAGCCCCTTGCAAAATAAGTTCGTTGATTTTCATAACCCTGTATTTTCAAATTCAAGTTTCAGTTTTTCAAATTCGGCGCGGCGTTTTGCAATTTCTTCGGGGTTTTTGGTATTGTCAATATAATATTCCCTCATTTTTGGGTACAATATTTCTTTTTCATGCTGGTATAAATCCAAATTCATAAAATTGGTTTCCTCACTAAGATTGTAACCCCTGAAATTTTCAGCATTACTTGCAATCCAAAAACTAAACATATACTTGTCGAAAATTAGTACGCTAATAGTGTACTGACTTACTCTTGTTACTTTAAATTCATCGGTTAGGAGTTTTTGTATAAATATACCTTGTAGAATTTTTCTGCTAATTTCTATTTGCTCTATTTCTGAAATTGCTTTTTTCATGGCTGTAAGGTTTTAATTGTTATTAATTTAAAGGATAAATTTCTTCTATCGAAATGTACTCGAAAGCTCCGTTGTCGAAATGCGCCCAAAACGTGCCTCCGGTGTAAATTGCCTTTATGGTGGCGGTGTGCCTGGTTCCGTTGCGCTTTACCGTAATGGGGTCGCCCGGGTGCAAGTTGTTGCGGAAACGGCTTAGCTCGGTGCGTTTTACATAAAATGCCAGGGCGGTAATTATTGCCAAAACTGCGGCTGCTATTAATATTGTTGTCATAGGTTTATAGGTTTATAGGTTTATGGCTTTGTTTGTTCAATGCAGCTTTCTAATACATTTATCCTTGTGGTTCGGTCTTCTTGCTTCCACCAAAACTCTAATACGGTTGTTTCTTTTGGCTTATATTTAAGGAGTTCGGGAAATTGCATGGCAATAAAAAAAGAAAGCTGCTTGGCAAATATTTTTTTAAATTTTCTTTTGCTTTCGATGCTTTTTTCTATTGCACGGCAAATACAAAATATGCGATGCTTTTCACCATTTTGATAATTATCAAGTGCATCTTTATAAATCAAGTGCCTTTGCTCTTTTGTGAATACGCTTTCCATATCATGCACCTGTTAAAATTTCTAATTTCAATTTTTCTTGTATGCACCGGAAGCGGTGCGGCGATATGTGGAAAACAAAGTAGTTATCCACAAAACAAATTACCCGTATATCTAAGCCTTTAAGGCTAACAGGATCGGCAAGCGGCTGGCATTTTACAATTATCTCGGTGTCGCTGTCGGGGAAATATATATCGTTATTTAGTTTCAAATTCATCAACATAAATCCCGGGTGCATTTTCCTGAACTCGTTTATCAGTTCTTGGTGGTCAACCTGAAATGAGTAGCCTTGTAAATTGATTGTCCTTAGCATGGGGTTTCGGTGTTTTGGGTTGGGTCGTTGTCGTCGTTGCCAAATATTGCTGCCAAAGCTGCGGCTAATAATATGCAGGTGGCTGCCGTGGCGGCGGCTCCTAAGCCGATAAGCATCCCGTGTAAAAAGTTGTGCGTCATAAGTTTAACTGTTATTTTCGGTTTCCTTTGTTTTCTTTAGGGTTACATTTATCAATAATTTTTCCGTCTGATAATAAAATGAGAACATAGTAATACCCAAACGAAAACACGCTATTTCAGCATCTGTTAATTTGCGATCCAATTGGCGAAGATCATTCAACATTCCCTCGAAAAAATCTTCAAAACCTTTTCTTATATGTTGATCTAATTCTTCTTTCATTTTCTCGGTTGCAGAATCTATATTCATAATTTTTAGTTTTTAGGTTGTTTGGTTTTAATTGTTAGTTTCGGTTTCCTTTGTTTTCTTTAGTTGTAAATAGGCTTTATCAAGGGTCAAAACACTTTCATTTTGCAAGAATGTCATAACCTTTGTATAATTATTAGTTAAGTCTAAATTATCTAAAACTAATATTTTTATAAATTCAGAATTATTTGACAATACCAATTCGAGGGCTGTAACCCTATGCTTAAGTTTTTTAAATTTTTTGTATTCCTTTCTAATCTTAAGGTATTTTTCATATTGAATTTTTTCTTTTGTGTCCATTTTGTGTGTGTTTTTTACAATTTGACATAAAATCAGGATTAATATTCATTGATATTATTGCTAATATCAGCACTTAAAAGCAATATCAATTCTTGTTTTTCAACTGGTAATTTGTCAAACCCTTTTAAAAAAGATGGGGGTATTTTTTCAATCTCCTTTATCAGTTTGATATATGCTTTTATTGTTGTTATCTCTTTCATAACTTCTTCTTTAACCTATCAAACTCTTTATATTCTAAATCGCTCATGGTTAAAATATAATTATTGGAATTACCAATATAACCTCCTCCATCTTCATAATTTTGTTCTATCGTGTTATCGACGGAATCTATTATTTTATTCAAAATTATTGACTGAAAATTTGTTAGTTTAATTGTTCTCATAGTGTTGGGTTTTTAAATGTTGTTAGGTTTTAATTTTACAATGCAGGTTTTACATTAGAATTAGTCTATAATTTGTTAGTTTCGGTTTCGGTTTCCTTTGTTTTCTTCAACTGCAAATCGGCATACACTGTTTTATCGCTCACGCAAAAGGTATCGGCCAATGCCAATATTATTTCGCGCTTATCGAGTTTGCTCTCCTTCAACTTTTTGTACATGGTTTTAATACGCTCCCGCCTTGTGGCAATGCGGGGGTTTTCGGGTTTTTTTGTTTCTTTTTTCATTATTTCGGGTTTTTAGTCGTATATTTAGACTGCAAATGTACACTAATAGTATAATATTTGTACACTAATAGTGAAATAAATTTTATAATCATGGCAAACTTGCAGTTAATTAGCGATTTAGCAGAAAAGAAAAATATCACTATTGATCAAATAGCATCTGCTGTTGGATTAAAAAGAGGAGCTATTTATAAGTTAATTAGTGAAAATTCTACTAAAATTGAAACACTGGAGAAGATTGCGGCATTTCTTCAAGTGCCAACAGGTATTTTCTTCGACGATTGGCAAAATAATACTGAAAGTGAACAATCTGCTAAAAAAGTGAAACGGCCAAAAGTGTTCTTGGCAGTTGAACTTGATGAAACTTTAGAAGAAAAAGTGCTAAAAATGTCTATTGGTAAAGAATTTTTAAAAATGATGAGTGTATGATTTTATGTATTGATTTCTCAACAGGCTTGGCGATAATGGCGGTACTAGTTGGAATTGCAACAATGGCTGTAACAGCTTATGCTTTTATGGCGATTTTCAATTACGTTACAATTGACAAAAAAATGAGCAAACTCACATCCGATGCTTTATCTTCGGAACAAAGGATAAAGCTACTTGAAAATCAATCATTGGAAATTCAATATTTAAAAAAAGCTATTGATATAAATTCAGATGCAGTAAACAAACATTTAAAAGGTCAATTTGTATGCAACTCAATGGATTCTATTATTGCAATGGTCAAACACTCAGAAAAATCAGATAATATCCTAACGCCACTAAACTTGGATATTGATAATGATACTTGTAAGCAAAAGGATGGGGCGGGTTAACTAAATATAAGCAATAAACAATGAAAAATACAGTAAAAACAGTACAAAATAATTGGCATAAAGCACGTTAAAGCAAAAAAAGGCAAAACACTCCCAGTGCCTTGCCTTTTTTGGCATAACCGTAAAACAACCGCCTCAAATAATGGCTAAAGGCTTGTATTTATTAGGGTTTAAAGGTGTTGTTGTTTAGAATGAGTTAACTTTTCGCATACTATTAATTATGGGACTTTTTGCGATACGGCCCATATTGATAATCAAGCAGTTACAAAAGCAAAAGCAAATGAATTTAGTCGATTTCCATTAGTGAATATGGCCAAAATGGCCCAAACCTCTATAAAACGCTGATATTCATTACGTAAAAAAAAGGAAGAGAAATATTTTTGTTCCTTTTTTTTGGGTTAACAAGCAGAAAATCAATAAGTAACAAAAATAAAAAAGGAAATTGAAATTGCAATTTTGTTGTAAAAACAAATGAGTTTTTCGCAATTTATTGTTTGTCTCGTTCTGTTAGCGGGAATAGGCTAGCAATTTTAAATAACATTATTTTCCGACAGCAAATCACTGTAAGGCAGATCAAGCAGTTTGATTTCCTGGATGGCATTTCCAGCAATTCCTTTTATGGAACCATGCATATCAATAGTGTTAGTGATGACTTTTTCGAGCTGTTTTTCACGCACTTTCCATATCCGCTGCATAGCTCGCTTTTCACTGTCTAGGTCGGCTTGCATTTGTGTAAAACCTTCAACAATGGCTTCAATCTGCAAGCGGAATGTATTGCCTGTGAGGAAATTGTACAACAAACTCATTTTGTCGCCTTTGTTTTCCTGCGATACTATTGCATTGCTAATTTGGATAATTGATTCGCGAAGCACTTTGCAAAGTCCTTTAAACTCATCGTAGGTACATATCCAAATACCGTCTTTCAGTCCAATGCGATCCATATCCGATGGCAAGACCTCGGTTACCAGAACCCCCAAATTTGCTCCTTTATCTCTAATATCGCTTTTGAATTTCTCAATCCAGCTTGGCTGAAAATCCTTGGTGCGCTTGCTTTCGTAATAAATTGTACCACAATTTTGCCTGTTTCGGGTGTTCACCGTTTGTATGCAATCTCCTCCCCTTGCTCCTTTTTTAATTTCTTCAATCGAATCGAGTGGAAAATTGACGGCCAGCCATTCCTCAATTGCCAGTTCCTGCACTTCGCCTTGCAACTGCATGGAACCTTGCTCCTGCTTGCGCTTCATTTCTTCGGTAAGGCGTTTCTGATCGTCTAACTGTTTGTGCAATTCTTTAAATGCCAGCTCATTGCGATCCTGTTCAACCTTCCTGATTTTCTCCTTTTCTTCAATAAGTTTTTGGTTTAAAATGCGCTCTGCATCAGCTAAAACACTTTCTTTTAGCTCCTCCTTTTCTCGCTTCAGCCGTTCAATTTCAGCCTTGCTCCTACTTAAATCTTTCAGCTTTTCCGATTGCTCAAGCATTTCTTTCTGCATAATGGCAAATTGTTCTGCTTGTTCGCCTACAATTTTTGCTTTTAGCTGTTTTTCAATAATTTGCCTTTCTTCTCTAAGCTTCATTTGTAATTTTTCCTGAAAAAGCTCATTCTCTTTTTGTTTTTTCTTCTCAAATTCTTCTTTTTGTTGGTTCAATAGCTCAAGTTCCGAACTATATTTTTTCTTTTCTTCAGCCAATTGGGCCGAAAACCGTTTCTTAAAATCATCTTCAAGCTGGTGATATAGTATTTCGTTTACATTGATTTCGTTGCCGCAATTAGGGCATAAAATTTTAGCTTCTTTCTCCATATTATAGTTAATCAAATGATTCAAATTTTAGATTATAACGACACTCGAATTTCAACCTACACATTAAAAAAAAGCCCCGGATTGCGAGGCTTAAAATTATTTTCTGGATAAAATCAATAAGGTTGCACAATTACCAAGCGGAAAATTTGTGATTCGGGCTTGACAGTTTGTTGATCGCTTTCGTAATATTCTATTGAGAACACCCCCCGTTTCATGGTATAAAAATAGCCTCCTTGAAATCCAGTATTGTAGAAATAAACCGGAACCGGTATCCATGATTCGCCGTACTTCATATACAAGCTTACCATACCGTTATGTATAACATTATCAGTTATTTCTGGCATAGACAAATCAACGGCAAAACCGTATCCGGCTTCTCCTACCGTACCGTATTCAACCCAATCCGAGTTATAAACAGTAAATTCGATGGTTGACATATCCGCATTCCCTCCAATTTTTTCGGTACATGAAGAGAAAGTTAAGGAAACAGCCAACAATGTAAATAAAATGAGTTTTTTCATAGCAGCGCTAATTAATTAGTTATTTTTTGCAAATTTATCAATAATCAAGCCACCAAGGGATTTTTGAAACATTTTTTCAAACAAAATCATTTATAGCCAAATAAATGCAATTTCAATACTTTTTAGTATTTTTACAAAACAAAAGGTTCAGGTTACAATGAAAACACTTCAGCACATATTATTGATAATTATTTGTATTTCTGGAGTTTTTGTTTCGGTAAGTTATCTCTTACCCCGAAAAATCCGCGTTGAGCGAAGCCTCGTGATAGATGCTTCCGCAAAAAGCGTTTTTGATAAGCTTAACACTTTGAAAAGTTGGGATAAATGGTCGCCTTGGTTAACATTGGACAAAAATGCACAAATAGGGTTTTCGGGGCCTGAATCTGGAATTGGTGCTAAAATTGAGTGGATTAGCAAGAACAAAAATATTGGAAATGGAACTGCTTTTATTATTGGCTGCTTGCCGAATGATTCAATTTCGTTTATTTTGGATTTCGGTAAAAAAGGCAAATCAACAGGATGCTTTCGGTTTGTCAAAGAAAACCAGGGTACTAAAGTGCTTTGGAGCATTGAAACTGATCTTGGATTGAATCCTATTTCGCGCTGGGTTGGATTGCTTTCCGATCGGTTGGTTGGCCCGGATTTAGAGAAAGGTTTATTGAATATCGACACGCTGATGCATAGCATTCAAAGCTTGAACAAATACGAAGTTCTTGAAATTGAAGTAGCTACACATGTGTTGCTTTCCATGCGCGATACAGCTTCCCCAACAACTATGAATCAAAAAATGACTATGATGTTCGAGAAAATATCTAAATTTTTAAAATTGCACCACCTCTCCCCTACTGCTGCACCAACGACAATTTTTCACACTTTTGCAGCTACAAAATTCGATATAGAAACCTGTATTCCAATAAGTTCGGTTGTTTCTGCCCCACATTGGCTAAATTGCTATGAAGTAGCTGCCCAAAAAGCAATAATGGTAAAGCATTTTGGATCCTATAAACGGATTACAGAGGCTTACGATGCAATTCAAACGTATTTGAAAGATGAAAATATGGAGGTAAATGGCTCAGGTTGGGAAGAATATATAACCAACCCTTATCTGGAAGCCGATTCGAGTAAGTGGCAGACTAATATTTATTTTCCGGTGAAATAGAAATTTTCTTCCTCAATTCTAAAATGAGATTACAAACAGGAAAAATTTGAGACTACGATTAATTATTCTGCAATATATTGGTAATCTGTGCTATAAAGTATATTCTGAATCGGCTATTGACCTTATTTTAAATTATTGGCAATACTTTTCAAATAACAAACCCGTATTATTTCTTTTTTATTCAAAAATTACAAAATTCATGTTCATTTGATAAAATTCCACATAAAGTATCGTATTTTCGCAGTTTAAAAGTAAGCTTGTTAAAACACTAATGTTTGCAATCCGTAATATTTAAAGATGGTGGGAGATAGCAATTTCTATTTTCATTTTTTAACACCCCAAATACGCATTGCTCTCGCTTTTGCAATTGCTATTGTTCTTAATTCGTTTGCCATCCCAGTTATTGTTTACATTGCAAAGTTTAAAAAATTGTTCGAAGTTGAGAGCGAAAATGGGGTAATGCTGCAATCTATACCTACAATTGGCGGACTTGGCATTTTTGCATCTTTCGTAATAGTTAGCCTCACACTTATCAACACATGTGGATTAAATGGAAATTCCAGTTGCCTTCAGTCTCTCTCCCCTATCATTGCAGGCACCGCACTTGTTTTCTTTATAGGGATGAAAGACGATTTATTGGATGTTTCGTATTGGAAAAAAATGCTTGTCGAATTGCTCGCATTGTTTATAATAGTTGTGGTTGGCGAAGTGCGTATCAATAGTTTGCAAGGGATGTTCTCGTTCTTTGAGCTACGTTATTCGGCCAGTGTTTTGCTTTCAATGCTTGTTGGTTTTATAATAATAAATGCTTTAAACTTCATGGATGGTATTGATGGGCTGGCTGCATCTCTGGCCTTGCTTGGAAGTGTGGTATTCGGCGTTTTTTTTATTACGTCTGCCGATTGGGAGTATGCTATATTATCTTTTACGCTATTTGGCTCGTTAATCCCTTTTTTATATTTTAACATCTTCGGTAAAACAAATAAATTATATCTCGGCGATACTGGCTCCCTAATTATTGGTTTTATACTTGCGGTGCTCGTTTTCAGGTACAATCAATTGAATTCTTCGATACTTTACAAACATTATTTTGCAGCGGCACCCGCATTTTCTTTCGCGGTTGTAATAGTCCCCATGTTCGACATAGTGCGTGTATTCGCGCTCAGGATTTTTCACAGGGAAAATAAATTTAAAGCCGATCGCCGTCATTTGCATTATATTTTGGTCGATATTGGGCTAACACATTTACAATCAACAATTTTGCTTCTTTCAGTTAATTTGGTTTTTATTGCGTTTGCTTATTTTTTCAACTCATTGGGAAATTCAAGATTGATGTATATCATGGTTACTGCCATTATAGCCTTTACATTCATTGCGATTTGGATCAGGCGAAGAAAAAATATGTTGCGTGAAGCAGGGTTCTAAGCCTGTTTTTGATTGACAATTAATATAGAACAATACTGTCTGAACATATTTTATATAATACTGATAATGTGAATTTTAATCAATAAATAATTGGAACAGGGAGCAGAAAATCAATATTTGTTTTGGTGATTCAAAAATTATTTCACTTTTATGGAAATAAATTTTCAAAACCATTGAAAAAAACCTTAATTTGCCGCAATAAAAGTATCTCAAGAATTTACATTAAATCAACAGAAATGATAGAAAATTCGTCCAAATCCCCACGATTAATAGAATTGGATCCATGGCTCCAACAGGCAGAAGGAGAAATACTGGCCAGGCACGACAGGTTTGTTTCAAAGCTTCACTATATTGAACAGATTTCCGGAAACATTGAGCAATTTGCAAATGCTTATGAGTACATGGGGTTTCACTTTATCCCTTCCGAAAATTGTTGGGTATATCGCGAATGGGCTCCGGGAGCGCATGGGCTATTCCTGACCGGTGATTTCAACAGTTGGAACCAATATGCGCATCCATTGCAAAGGAAGGACTATGGGATTTGGGAAATAAAACTCAATGCCGAATTTTACGGACCGGTATTTACACACGGAAGCAAAGTTAAAGTGCTGGTTAAAAGTGCTATTGGCGACCAAATCCG
Source organism: uncultured Bacteroidales bacterium (assembly GCA_903878265.1). Classification (GTDB taxonomy): domain Bacteria; phylum Bacteroidota; class Bacteroidia; order Bacteroidales; family UBA4417; genus UBA4417. Next base: position 28,917 of record CAIRHD010000447.1, read on the forward strand.
AATTCCTGCCTATATAAATCGGGTGGTGCAGGATGAAGATACAAAAAATTACAGCGGTCAGCTTTGGTTTTCCCCTGCTTTCAATTGGGGAAATGAAAGTTTTGATATACCAAAATTGGGCGATCTTTTCATTTATGAGGCTCATGTTGGAATGGCCCAGGAAAAAGAAGGCTTAGGGACTTACAACGAATTTACCGAAAAAATTCTTCCGCGGATCAAGAAAGCTGGTTACAATGCTGTGCAACTCATGGCTATTCAGGAACATCCGTATTACGGTTCGTTTGGGTATCATGTTTCGAGTTTCTTTGCACCTTCGTCAAGGTTTGGAACTCCCGAAGAACTTAAAAACCTGGTTAGCACAGCACATAGCATGGGAATTGCCGTAATCATGGATTTGGTACATTCGCATACTGTAAAAAATTTAAACGAAGGCTTGAACCTTTTCGATGGCACCGAAACACAATATTTCCATGCCGGTGCAAGGGGCGAACACCCAGATTGGGATTCAAAATTATTCGATTATGGGAAAACAGAAGTGTTGCAATTCCTGCTGTCGAATATCAAATATTGGTTAAAAGAATTTCATTTTGATGGGTTCAGGTTCGATGGAGTAGGTTCGATGCTTTATTTTCACCATGGGAACGAGGCTATTGACAATATTGATAAATATTTCACGCAAGGTGTTGAATTTGATGCCATTACTTATCTTCAACTCGCAAATTACCTTGCGCACAGTCTAAATCCTCAAGCAATAACCATTGCCGAAGATGTTTCGGGAATGCCTGGGCTTACTTCACTGATCGAAGATGGCGGTATTGGGTTTGATTTCAGGCTTGGCATGGGAATTCCCGATTTCTGGATCAAATACCTTAAAGACGTGCCCGATGAAGATTGGAGCATGGCCGAAATGTGGCAAGTGCTTAACGATAGGTTGCCGTATGTAAAAACCGTTACTTATTGCGAATCGCACGATCAGGCTTTGGTTGGCGATAAAACCATAGCTTTCAGGCTAATGGACAAGGAAATGTACTATAATATGCAATCCTCTGACGAAAATATTGTTGTCGATCGTGGAATTGCCTTGCATAAAATGATTAGGCTGATGACTATTTCGCTTGGTGGCCAGGCGTATTTGAATTTCATGGGAAATGAATTCGGGCATCCAGAATGGATCGATTTTCCTCGCGAAGGCAATAATTGGAGCTATCTACATGCGCGGCGGCAGTGGTCGCTTATGGATAATCCTTTGCTCCGTTACCATTATTTGTCGGATTTTGACCGCGCGATGATAAAAGCCATGAAGGATGCCAAATTGTTGGGCACACTTTATGCAAACCAGCTAAATTGCGACGAAGCCAATAAATGTATAATTTATGAAAGGGCCGGATTGATTTTCCTGTTTAATTTTCATGCGAATGGATCCATTCCAGGTTATCAATTTAATGTACCAGAAGCAGGTGAGTATAAAATTATTCTTAACTCCGATAATGCTTCTTTTGGTGGACAAGGTAGGATAAACGAAGAAATGTTGTATTCCACAAGTGAAGACGAAGCCACTTCGGCCCATAAGCTCAGCATTTATTTTACTTGCCGCACAGCCATTGTGCTCAAAAAAATAAAATAGATACAATAAGGACACAAAATTTTTGTTAATTTATCAAAATAATTTGTGCCCTTTCAATTTCTTCCGTAAAATTGTACCGTCATTTAGAATAAAAAAACTAGTAAGGCAATGCAAACTAATCGTAAAAAACTGATAATCAATTATGCAAATGTTTCTCCTGAATTAATGGAGGCAATACGCAAAAAATATCCGTTAGGATGGATTAATCACACCATAAAAATCCCACAAGCAGGTGGTACTTTCTTTTTTGCAATAACCCTCGACACAGAGGAGGTAAGCTACCTAATAAAAGTTCCTGTAAAAATAGATACCAAATCGGATAAAGATGAAGATTTCTTCGATTCGGCTCTCGACCTTAAAGAAACTGATGATAAGGACGATGATGACGAAGACAAAGAAAAAGAGAAAAATGTTGATAAAGATACCGAATACTGATAAGCGTATTTGGAGTTAACATTATTTAACAATATTTTTTGCCTGTAATCCGAGGGTTAATTTTACTTTAGCCATTGTAAATAATCAAATAATTTTTTTGTGCAAAAAGTTAAAAAACACTGAAAGAGAGGATGCGATCCTCTCTTTTTTTTATCAAAATTTTGTTTTATTATTGCATTATCCTAATAATGAATTATTTATAAATTAATAGCCATCACACATCACTCCAATATATTCCTTCGTGTTACATTTCTGTCGAAGTGAGCTTTTTAGTTATTACCCTACCAGCACATTGATTTCCGAATAACGGTATTTTGTATAAACAATCCGTTTGGTAATGGCGAAAGCCAACGTAAGTGTGCCAATCCGGCCAATGTACATGGTAAGTATGATAATCGATTTACCAGCAAGGCTCAATGAAGAAGTGATGCCAGTTGACAAACCAACAGTGCCGAATGCCGATATTTCTTCAAACAACAAACTGAGGAAACTTTTATCAGGCTCGGTTATAGAAAGAATAAATGTTGAGATAAAAATTAGCGAGATAGAAAACAATGCTATCGAATATGCCTTGCTGATCGTATCGCTCGAAATGGTGTGTTTTACGATTTCTACATTTTTCCGTCCTTTAATTGTGCTGATTGCTGAACGAAGGATAACTGAAAAAGTTGTTGTTTTTATACCACCGCCTGTTGAGCCAGGCGAAGCGCCAACAAACATTAGGAACATCATAAGAATGAGTACCGGTTGGCCCAAATGCGTGAAATCCACAGTATTGAAACCCGCAGTGCGACATGTTACCGATTGAAAAATTGAAGAAACAATGCTCCCGTAAATGCCGTATCCCGAAATTGAATTATTGCACTCAACTATATAAAAAACCAAGGCTCCTACAACAATAAGTATAGCGGAAGTATGAAGAGCAATCCTTGAATGCGTTTGGAGTTTTTTCCATTTTATTTTATGGCGTTCCTTTATGTTCTCAATTTTAAAAACATCTTCGAGAACAATAAATCCTATACCGCCAAGAAAAATGAGGGCAGCAATAACCAACTGCAAATTATAAGCATGACGAACTGTTATATCATAAAGGTTATCTGTGAACAAGCCAAAGCCGGCATTATTAAAAGCGGAAACAGAATGAAAAATAGAAAAATACACCTTCTCCCCTATTCCCTTGAATATCATTTCGTTTGGCCAGGTTATAAAAAGTAAAAATGCACCTGATAATTCTATGAAAATGCTGTATAGAAATATTTTCCGTAACATACTTCTGGTATTGCTTAACTTGTCGGTTGAAACCATATCCTTGATTAAGGATTGCAGTTTGATGCCTGATGAATTACGGTAAAACGATGCGAACAAGGTGGCAAACGAAATAATATTGAGGCCTCCAATCTGAATCAACATCATAATTATAGTTTTGCCTTTGAGCGTAAAGCACACAGATGTATCCACAACCACCAATCCTGTTACACAACAAGCACTTGTCGAAGTAAATAGGGCATCAATAAAACTAATCCCCGAAACTGTCATTTCTGGAAGCAATAACAAGCCTGCCCCTGCGAAAATTATAAAAATAAACGAAAGTACAAGCAAACCCGATGGCCCAATGTGTAAATAATCAATAAAGCGGCCAGCCTTACCGAGTTCAACAGCTATAATAATGAAGAAATAGAATTGAATGAAAAGGTTATAGTATGTGTGGATTCCAGGAAAGCCTATCGCTTTCATTGTCTGTTGAACCAAATGCTCCCCTGTAACCAAACTTACTAATTGATCGACTGCAATAAACATCAATAAAATTGCCTCAACGCGGTTAGCTTTAATGAAATCGACAGGATGAAACTCGTAAAATATCCTCGTCAAAAACTTTAGTACATAAAATATTAAACTGAATTCGATGATAGATTCAGTAATGTGCAGGTAGAAAGGTGTTTGTTTAAATCCATGCTGATATATTATAGCAGTCATGGCAATCAACGAAACTATTATGCTTGCGATATGCAAAGCCCTTACCACATAAGCCTTATGTGCATAGAGCCTTATATTTATGAATTCCCTTACCCGAAAAACCTTTTCTTTGAGCATATTTTTGCCTTTATACTGCAACCTTAAACCCTAAAATACCAATTCTGCAAACCATCTGAAATCATTTTTCTACTACCAAATTTTCCATTTTATTGTGTACCTTTCAAGCAGTCTTTTATAAAAATATGCAAGAAAAATATGCATAACCAAAATCCAGACAAGTGTGTTTAAACCCAATGTATCTGGAAACAGACCCTTGCTTTATGTATTTATTTCGAGGAAACGGTCAATATCGTGGACATGGCCAAAAATCACGAGCCTGTCAGTAGCTTGCAAGGATTGTTTTGAGTCGGGAACCCCAATTATATGGTGTTCAATAACTTCTTTCCCATCCTTTGTAACCCGCAATTCCTCTTTCACCGTAATAAGGCTGAGTTTGTACTTGTCGCGGAGGTCAATTTCGCCAAATGTTTTGTTCACACAGTTTTTGGGGCTTAACAACTCAACAACACGGTGGTTATCCGGAAGCTGTAAATAACTCATAATGTTGGGGTTGAGCATCCGTTCGGCAACAATAATACCGACTTCCTCTTCAGGTGATAATATTTCGGTAATCCCCATTTTTTCGAGAATGATGCGTTGCGCTTCGCCATTGGCACGGGTGATGATGCGCTTCACTTTCAAATCGAGAAGAATTGAAGCACAAAGCAAGCGTTTCTCAAAATCGGAACCAATAGCCACAACCACAGCATCAAAATCCTCGATCCCCTGGCCTTGTAGGGCACGTTTATCAGTTGCATCGAGAGAAACAGCATAAGCCACATCATCGCCGATACTATCTATTATATCAGGATTGCTGTCGATAGCCATTACCTCATAGCCTTTTGCTGAAATTGCTTTTGCAATAGCCTTTCCAAACTGACCAATTCCAATTACTGCGTATTTGTTGCTTGTCATATCAATAGTATAGTTTGTTTTCGGAAAAGCAAAATTACATCTAAAACAGTATTAATTTCCATAACTTATAAAATATCGTAAAAAATCATTGTACCGAAATGTTCCACAAATCTATGGAAGACGGAAAGGGCATTGGAATTGAAAAAAACGAAGTGTTATTTCAAAGAGATGGGAAGCGATTTCAAAGGTTGATGCTACTACGACAAGCACTTGATTCGGCTCATGCCGAAGTATCATTGTATTAATTTGCGGTAGAAAAAACTTTTCGGGTCGGACTTAATATTGGTCTCATAAAAAGAAATTATTGTTATAATATTGACGCTAATTTATAAAGCTTTTTACATGCTGCTGTTGGCCATTCGCTTGGTTCCATCCGTGAAAGACTTTTTCCTGAAAGATAAAATATAGAACATTTTGTTGCAATTTGCTTTTTTATTGTTTTACCTTTGCCGCATCAACGGTGTGCAGCCCATTTGCTATGGGCATGCCTTAAAAGGGAATCGGGTGTAAATCCCGGACAGTCCCGCTGCTGTAAACTCCAAATTTGCCCACCGGCAATCTTCATGCCACTTTGATGTTTGCGCATCATGGGAAGGCGCCGAAAAGGGGGAGTAAGTCAGAAGACCTGCCATTGTGTTATTGTTCAATGCTTTCGGGTTAAAAGCTGCGACAGTTTCTGCAAAAGCAGGAAGTGATCTCTTTTTACCCGTTTTGTTTTTTCCCTTATGCTCACACGGGTAGCTGCTTGTATGTTTTTAACCTTCTTTATGCTGAACATTTCGGCACAAAGAGTTGATTCTGTGCAAATTATTTCGGGGATCGAGATAAAAGCAGATCGGATTTCCGTTTTTTCTGTTGGGCTTAAAGTCGAAAAAATAGACAGTATAACTTTAGGGATCCGTCAGGGAACAAGCCTTGCCGCTCTACTTGCCGAGCAGTCAACAGTTTCCTTACGTTCGTACGGCCCCGGCGGTATCGCCATGCTAAGCATGCGCGGAACAAATTCCTCCCAATCAGGCATTTTCTGGAATGGCATCAATTTGGGCCAACCTAATATGGGGCAAACGGATTTGTCGCGAATTACAACTTTCGATTTCGGCGATATTTCATTGCAATCCGGTGGGGCAAGTGCGCTACTTGGATCTGGTGTTATTGGTGGGAGTTTACACCTATCGAATAGCATGGATTTTTCTTCCCCACTCAAATCTTCAGTAATACTAAATGGCTCAACTTCAGGTAAACTATCTGGAGGTTTCAAATTAGGTGCTGGCAGCAATAGGTTGGCTTATGTAGGTTCATTATCAGGAAGCTGGAGTGAAAATAATTATTGGTATTCTGCTTTTAACGGTGAACGCAAACAGCTGGAACACGCATTAACCAAATCAATTTCATCGGTACATCAGTCCGAATACATTTTAAATGCAAGGCAACGCTTAATCGCAGGTTTTTGGTATCAATCCACCAATAGGCTTATCCCGCCTACTATGACCATGAGCAAGAGCGATCAACAGCTTTGGGATCAAGCAATCAGGAGTAGCCTACAATGGTCTTACATTGTTGCCAAGCAATCATTTATAATTCGGACTGGGTTTATTGACGAAAAGGAGAAATTTGAAAGCCCGGTTGCCTTAATAGAGGATTCGTACCATCTGAACACTTTGCTTACCGAATTTGAATATAAGCGTTTGTTTGGGAAACAATTTACTTTGGGTAGTGGGGCCACGAGCCATTTAATCAGAGCTGATATACCGTTTTATAACGGAATCGAATACCAACCTGAAGGCTCCGTTTGGTTGGCTTTAGCTGTTAATCGATCAAAAACCGGTATTAAAGGCGTTTTGAATTTGCGACAGGATTTTTCGAAAGGCTATACTATACCATTTTGTCCTTCGTTAAGTGCTGAAGTACCTATTATAAAAGATGTTATGATCAGTTTTGGCATTTCGCGCAATTTCCGTGTACCAACCTTGAACGATAAGTATGGGAATACGGATTTGAATCCTGAAAACAGCTATAATATGGAAATGGGCGCAAGTCTTCATATACCAAAAGGAAAATTTTTTGAATCAAATATTTCGATAAGTATATATAATTTATTGATAGACAATTTAATACAATGGGTTCCGGTAAACGCATCAATATGGAAACCACAGAATGTGCAAAAAGTGTGGAGCCGAGGTGTGGAAGTTTCATCAAAAACAGATTGGGAAATGTTTGGCCTCAAAGGAAATTTCAAATTTGCATATGCTTATAGTCCTTCAACCTACAGCGAAACTTCTGAAAAGGAGCAAAACCTTTTAAACAATCAATTGATATACATACCAATACATAAAGTTATCGAAGTGTTTTATGTTACTAAAGGTTCATATTATGCCATGTTTTCGTATTCTATGACAGGGAAGCGTTATGTGCAGGTTGATAATACAAAGGAATTGCCTGTTTATGCTTTGTTGGATATATCGGCAGGCACAACCGTAAAAGCAAAAAAAATGAAGTTCAAGGTTCAGGCCGAAGTAGCCAATGTACTTGGTACAGTCTACCAATCGATATTGTATTATCCGGAACCAGGAACATCTTTTTCAGTAAATTTAATAATCTCCAAATTGTAAACAACATGGTTTTTAGAAACTTAAAATGTGCTATTAGTATCGCGGCTGTGGTACTAACAACATTTTCATCATGTAAAAAAGAGGAAGACGCATCGGTAAAAGGTGCTTTCAGCAATGGGATTTTTATTGTTAACGAAGGCCTTTTTCCTTCCGGCACAGGAACCATAACTTATTTTCAACCTGATAGCAACATTGTGAAACAAGATATTTTTGAACAGGTCAACCATAGGCCATTGGGAAATATTGCACAAAACATGTGCATTTACAACGGCATGGGCTATATTGTTGTTAATAATGCTGGAACCGTGGAAGTGGTAGATATTGCAACATTCAAATCTAAAGCTTCCATTATAAACCTAAGCAATCCAAGCCAGTTTCAGGTTATCGACGAATCCAAAGCGTACATTACCGATTTTGTCGGAAATGTTGCAGTTGTTGACCTAAAATCCAATAGTATTGTTAAAAGCATCGCTACTGGTGTTGGCCCTGATGCAATGGTGAAATTAGGGAATTATGTATATGTGGCAAATTATGGTGGGTTTTCGATCGATAGCACAGTAACTGTTATTGATTTTGCTTCAGATAAAGTTGTTAAAACAATACATGTTGGCGATGCACCTGCAGGTATGGTGGCAGATAACCAAGGCCGGGTTTGGGTGCTATGCAAAGGAAAAGGATTTGCTGGATTTCCACAGCCCGGAGATACTGAAGGGCGGATTGTACGTATTAACCCAAACACGCTTGAAGTAGATCAAACTTTTATATTTCCTTCAACTAATGACCATCCTGAAAGACCAGTCATCAACACGCAGAAAACCAGGATGTATTTTTTGCACAACAATGGTATTTACAGTTTTAACCTAACCTTAAAATACCCTATTCCGGAATTGTTTGTTGCAAACCGTTCATTTTATTCATTGGGATTTGAGGACAAAACTGGTTATCTGTATGCTTCCGATGCACGTAATTATGTCAGCAATGGAATGGTATTCAGGTTTAAAGCTGATGTTGGAACTGTTGTTGATTCCATCCCCGCCGGGATTGTTCCGCATGGTTTTGCTTTTCAGTAATAGTGTATGTTGCCAATTCATGATTCAGGCCAGTTTTTTGATATGAAATAACAATATTCCCTGACCTTTGCGCTATTGATACCAAAGCCGAAAAAAGCTAAAATATTAAATTTAGGTTGTTAAATATGGCTAAAATACCTGACATAGAATCACTTATTAACGAATGTCGTTTTGAGGCAACCCGAAGCAGCGGCAAAGGTGGACAGAACGTAAACAAGGTGTCAACTAAAGTGATACTGTTGTTTGAAATATCGATATCTGATGTTTTGGACGAAGAACAAAAAGTGGTTTTTGCATCAGAACTTCATACCCGTGTATCAAAAGCAGGGATTTTTCGAATAAGTTCTGGCTGCGAACGCATACAACTTGCTAATAGGAAGTTAGTTGTTCAGAAATTCATTAAATTGGTTGAAAACGCTTTTAAAACAGAAGAAGAGCGGATTGCCACAAAACCAACAAAAGGCTCAAAACTTAGGCGTATAGAGAACAAGAAAGAACAGTCAATCAAAAAAGCCAGTCGTGGCGAGCGTTGGGACGAAAGTGAAGAAAATTGATTCCTTATTCTATACTAAAAATTTCTCGGATTGCTCCTATTTGGAAAATAGAAAAATAGTAAGTGGAAAATAGTAAGTGGAAGTTAGGAGCAGCAAAAAAGAAGTTCGAGAATGCAAATAGTTGAATCTTGGTTATTAAGAAATAATTGAAAGTAACAATAGATTAATTACCAATAGATTAATTACCAATAGATTATTAATGAAAGCTATATTTTAATTGACTTCAACTTGTATTTTATTTTCAAAAGGCAAAATTAAAGGAACATGAATTTGGGGTTTTGATTGATCATTTTCTATTGTTGTTTTGGATGACAAATAGGCATTATTTGAGTTAGCTATGCACTAAAAAAGCCTACCGTCTAACAGCCTACCGTCTAACCTGATTTCAACTATTCCCTTATAAAATGGGCTATTTCCATCGGAATTTCCAGGGATAACTCTATTAATCCGGCAAACGCCCCCTTTTTGTACCACGGAGATTGGTAAATGATTTTTTTAATTCCGTTTTTCTCGATAGTATAAGCATTTTTGGTGCTTGTATCCAACAGTTCACGGAGTTTGGTTGCGGCCGGTCCATGATGGTAGAGGAATAAACTCGTTCCAATAATGCTGGCACCTCCATATTTTTGAAAAGTGCTTATTGATTGGTCGTTCATGTATAAAATGATGCCTTCGGTATCACAAACAGTAACGGCAAAAGGCAATTCCATGACCATGTTGGACAGTTCATTCAAGAATTCAGTGGAGTTCATAAGCTTAATTATATAATTTGCCACAAAAATAGAAGTAAAAGCATTGCAAAATTAAATAAAGTTATATCTTTGCAGCCTCAAAACGGCCCCGTAGCTCAACTGAATAGAGTACCACACTACGGATGTGGGGGTTCCAGGTTTGAATCCTGGCGGGGTCAC
>CAIRHD010000448.1 GCA_903878265.1 uncultured Bacteroidales bacterium
GCCGGAAAACGCTTTGACAAGAAATTCATCATTTACCTGCGAAGCTGTAAAACCGCCATTCCCGTTGTTAAACCACGATGGTGGCATGTTCAAAGGTTTGCTGAGGTAGAAGTTGGTGTTAAGTGGCCGGATATAGTTTTCATCCTTGAGGCTGGTTTGAATCCCCGCATTAACTTTACCTACCCAAAGTGCATCCTGGTTTTTGGTCTGGTCCCATTTCCAATCTAATTTTTCAGGGCGTTTGCCACCATGAATACCAAGGCCCATCATCATTTCGGCCACTTCGTTGCGGTAAGGTAATTCGAGACGCATATCGTTAACATTAAAATCTTTTTTTGCCACTAGGGTTAACTGATATTCGATGCAGCCGTCAAATTCGGCCTGTGCAGTCAAAACCATGTTAAAGTCGTTGGATTCCGATTCGGATGTCCAGGCAATGGCCCCTTCAGCTTTTTTGATAAAAGTAAAATCCTTTGGCACAAATTTCTGCTGCGACATATCCGTGTTTTCGATAACAAAACTCATTGGATTCTTTAATAGTTCCAATGGTTTATCGGTAAGTTTGGTCATTTCAATATCGAAAAAACTTTGAATGGATGCCGGAAATCCCATTTCGTTCAAGGTTATTTTACGACCTAACAAACTAATCGTTTTTTCATTAAGTGTCATAGTAGTATAAGGAGGAACTATTCCATCGTCGAATGCAATTTTCGAATTCAGCCATTTTAAGCGCGACAAATTGGATGGATCGTCAACACCTCCGTTCGCAATCGTCTTATTTTCAACAAGTATAATCAGTTTAAAAGTCTGTGATTTTTCATTATCGGGTGTAACCGTAACATCGGCCGTATAAGTTCCGGGAGCAGCGTCGGCTGGAATTTGCAAGCCACACCAGAACGCTTGTACGTAATTTTGAGCGACTGAGCATTTCTTTTCGAAATATTCGCCTTCCGAATCAAAACCTTCGGTATTGAAGCAAGTGAAATTTCCGGATTTAATTGTATTCCTGGCACTTTTCAGACCCGAAAATAAGATTGCCACATTTTGAAACGATTTGGCATTTGCCCACAATCCAACCTGAAAACTGTAATATTCGCCTTTTTGAACGGTATCGTTCAAATTAGCTTTTGCGCCGCGCATAGCCCAACGCTGAGGTATATCGTTAGTCATTCGGATAGAATACTGACGGTATTCTGGAAAAATCAGGTAAGAATTGTCCGCATTGTTCTTCATTAAAGATGCTGTTTCAGCCTTCGACGCAATTACTTCCATTGGGAAAAACGAGTTAAAAGCATCAATGGATTCAATCTGTGAAGCTGTAACACGTTGAAATTTTGCAAGTTGGTCTTGTTTAAGAGGTTGGGCGCTAAGCTTGTTCCCTTCGAGCCATTCTTTTTCGGCCAAATCAATAGGTGCGTTGTAATACACTTTTGGATAATTGCCCTTTCCCAATTTATGAGGCATATAATAAAAATAATACAAGCCTGCCGAAGGAGCCTGGAAAATAAGTTCGCCAAATTCGCGGTTGATGTTTACCCGGAAAACATTGTTTATACGCTTACCGCTTGATGCTTCAACAACCACAACATCCATTTTTTCAGGCTGGTGATCCCTTCTCCGCCAATCGATATGCGCAAGCAATGCGTTAGATTTTGCCGTTACTTTTACCACGGCGCGGTGGTTGCCTAAAGTATCCTCATTCCACGTACCGGTGGAATATTTCAGAACTTGTGCTTTGGCAGTTTGGCCCAGCAGGAGCATTGCCAGGGCAACGAAAAAATAAAGCTTGGTGTTTTTCATATTGAGGTTGTTGTTTGGCTGATTGGTTTTTTAAATTTTCAAATTCTTTATTTGCTTCTAAAAGTTAAAAAGGGTTGAAAGCCTGATCATTAACGACAAATCATTATCAACTTCCACTGGTGCATAAGGATCAACATTTTTAACAGTATCATTTTCATTGCCGATTGAAGTTGCAAGATTTTTATTGCCGGTGTACATGGCTTCTACCCAACGGCTGCTTTTGGTGCCGGTTTTCTGTTTTTTAAGTGTTTCGACTAGGCCGTCGGCTTTTGTTTTATCGCCGCTTTTTCGCAATAGCCAGGCCGAAAGCAAATCGGTGGAACCTGTGGGCTTATACGTTTTATTTTGTGTGAACGATGTAATTTTTGATTCAAGAGTTGCCACGTTTTTCTTTTTGCCTAACGCGTTGTAACATAAGGATTCGAGGAAATCAGGGAATCTTTCGTCAACATCATAAGGCTTGCCAACTCCCAGGTTCTCGGGCCAGGTTCGCGATTGCGCAATAAATTTAAGCGCTTTTTTGTAATTCTTCGCAGAATAAGCTTCCATGGCAACCATAAGGTTCGATTCGCGCCAAAGGTGGTAGCCTGCAGTTGCGCCTTCGTTAGGCAATACTTTTAGCTTGGCGAGAAGGTTCACGCAGGCTTCGGGTTCGTTGTTCAACGGCAATTGTTTGGCCAGATTCAATCCCAGATAATAATTTTGTGGCAGTTTCCCAAAATATGTGGCTGCCACTTCCTTTGCTTTCGCAAATTGTTTTTGCTTTTCGTAAAACCGCGACAACTCAAGCCCGGCACGCCATGCATCAGGAACCAAGGAAACAGCTTTCAGCAGGTCTTTTTCTGTTGCCACAGCATCAGCCGAACCAAACAACTTAACCCTGGCGAGGTAAAAAGGATAAAAATCGGGTGAATCGCCACATTTCATAAAAATCGATTTTGCCTTTTCTATTTTATTGCTGTTCCAGTAAATTAACCCGAGGTAATAAGCTGGTTTCCAATTTGTAGAATTGTTCATTGCCCAGGTAAGCGGTTCAATGCTTTCCTGTAAATAAGGAAAAACAAGCGAAGGATCTCCGGCATTAGCTTTATTCAGTAAGAGTGTTGACAGTGCTTTATTGTTTGCTTTATCTGCAAGCCATGCCCGCCAATACAATATTTCGGGCTGCTCCCCTACGTACCTGAGCGCAATCGGCCCGCCCTTGGTATTGGCCTGCCCGTACAATTTTTCCGGCTGTTGCGGCGCAAGGGCCAAAAGGCTTGCCACATCATTTTCGAGGCCGAGGTTCAGGTACCAGGCAGCAAGCTCAAGGTAAACTTCGTGAGTGAGTTCTGTCCTTATCATACCAGTAAAGTCATCTGCTGTAGTTTTCGATGGATTTAAACGGTATTTTTCAAAACGGGTTAAATGATCCAATGGATCCAAGGTTTCGAGCTGGCCAAGAACTTTGGTAGCTTCATCCTTATTGCCATCAAGCCTTGCCAATGTTGCCAGCAACTCATAAGCAGGGACTTGCAAAGGATTGGTTTCTGCTGCTTTTAATGCATAATTCCTTGCCTGATCGTATTGTTTCTGCAACATAAAAATCTTTGCGATTTCGAGATAGGAAGCAGCCCTGTATTCGATGGAGGCAGAAGCAATAGAAAACCCATCAATGGCATCGGTATGTTTTTTCAATCTTGCATTCGCAACGCCATAAGCAAAGTTGGCTGCCGGCTCGTAAGTGTCAATTGACAAAGCTTTGCTGGAATATTTTAAAGCAGTTTCAAATTCCGCACCGCGAATGGATAAGTTTGCCATTGCTGTTAATGCCGGAAGGAAATTCGGGTCTTTTTCGAGGCAATTCAGGTAGCATTTTTCGGCATCAGCCCATGAACGCTGCTTGTCCCACTCTTTTCCCTGGAGATATTGTCCATAAAGCGAATTCCAATCGAAATCGGCAGGCATTTCTACCGGACGGCTCAGTTGCAATTCTTTCCGGTCGGTAGTGTATAGCACTTTGTCCTCTCCCAAAACAACTTTCAGTTTATCAGCATTTCCGCTGAAAGGAATGGAATCGGCAAAAAGTTGCATCGGCGTAAGCGAAAGCTGTTTTTCCCAGATCAATGTATTATCCTGAAAAATCTTTAGCTTTTCGTTGGTTGCTGCAAGTGGGCTAAACCAGATATTCAATTGTTTTCCTTTGGCAACCAGGTTTACTGAACCGTCAGGCGTACCATATTTCAAACCTTTGGTGCCTTTTACCGGAAACCAATATTCTGTCCAGGTATCGGTGCCACCGGGAATAAATGAGCGGTGCTTGAAAGGTGTCAAAGTACTGTTGCTGGCTTCCTGGTTAAAAAGCCTGCCAGATTGTATTTCGGTATATTGCCCGTCAGTGTCAGTCAACAAGTCTTCCCAAATCATTCCTTGCCGGGATAAACCCCAGATCCAAAGTTTTTTTCCGGGCTTTTCGTCGTATGCTGCATAATGGCCGGTACCGAATTCGTCATTGTGCCAGTAACCACCATAAAATCCGGTGTATTCGCCAAAAACATGGTATGATTTGTATCCTTCGAAATTATTGTTTTCGTAAAACGAGAGGTCGCGTCCTTCGTCGTTCACCGGCCATGGTTTGTTGGAACCATCGTGGCCCAGATAATATTGGCCGGGATATGCATACTCCAGATTTCCGGCTACTTTGATACCTGCATTGGTCCAATGGTAATAGGATTGTTCGAGAGTGGAGGGATTATACCAAAATGAGCGTGTTGTGAAATATGCTTTGTCCTTTGGCACATTGATTTCTACACGCCAGCGGGTTCCCGAAGGCAGGTCGGTGCTGCCAACAAAACAACTGATGCTTCCATCGGCATTGGTGCGGGTGAGGTAATCAACCGGCGACGAACAGGAAGGCGCATGGCCGATAAGCCCAAAATTAAATTCCACACCACCCGAAGTCCATGCTCCCCGCATAGCCACATCCCTGAATTTTACAGCATGGTTGAAATACAGAAATTCCTTGCCGGTGCTTTTCTCAACAGCGCCCCAAACTTTTCCCCCGACCTGTGGAGAAACGTAAATTTTGATGTATGGGTTTTCCATCTCCACCATATTCCAGTCCATTTTTCGGCCCTCAGCCGTATATCCATCGAAACGGAAATACGGATAAATCCTGCCAGGGGCAGCTACCGGATCGGGATCGGAATATGGATACGAATTCAACGATTGTGGCTTCTCCTGAATTACGGCATTTTGGGCAAATGCAACGACAATCAAAAAAGAAAACAGCGAGAAAAGTAGGAATTTATTCATGTGTCAATGATTTGTTTGGTTCAACTTTGCGCTCATTTAAACTCTATATTATGAAGGTTTTTGAAAAAGTATGATGATGTTTTTAAACTCTACGTCAACATCCATCAATATTTTAACTGAACCGAAGCATCCATATCAGTTGAGAGTTTTGCCGTTTTAATAAAGACCATCCCCTTTTTATCTTCCGGATCAAAATACCATCCTGTATCTGCTTTATTGAAGTCTTCAGCCTTCTTATATTTTTTCAGCTTGTTTCCCTGAACAACAACATGTTTTGGAAATATTGAAGAGTGAATCTGGAATAGATAAACCCTATTGGTAATTCTTCCTTTAAATTCGCCTTTTGCTTTTGAAATATTTACTTCCGTTATCCGGGAACCGTCAGCATCCGACAAAGCTACAAATTTTGTTAAAGCAGATTTGCCTTGCCTGTAATCGCGGTTAGAGCCTTCATCCTCAAACATTTCGAATGTTGCATCCGGTCCGGGGTAAATATCAAGGGTAAGCGTATCGGTCGGGCGTTCGTTATCAAAATTCATTTGCTGGTACATGGGAATAATAGAACCGGCTTTGACAAAAAGCGGTAATTTTTCTAGCGGTGCAGCGTACCCATTCAAAGTTGTTTTACCCGAAAAAGTGGTCCCATCCCAGTAATCGAACCATTTGCCTTCGGGCAGATAGATATTGTCGCGAAGATTGGTGTCGCTGTAAACCGGAGCTACAAGGAAATTCTTTCCAAGCAAAAATTCGTATTGTGTTGCTGTGCCAAGTGCAACCGGGTCGTTCGGATATTCGAGTATCAGGGCACGGACTGCTGGTGTACCGGTTTGGTATGCTTCGTTGCACAAGGTGTACATATATGGCGTGAGGCGCAGTTTAAGTTTCAGGTATTTGCGGTTGATTGTTGTAAAAGGTTCGCCGTAAACATAAGGTTGTTTATCCTTTGGAGCCCAGCCCGACATGGACATGAGCACTGGGGTAAAACATTTCCATTGCAGGTCGCGGGTAAAAGTTTTATCGCTGCCGGCAAAAATCCCATCAATATCGCCGGTAGTACAATTCTGTGCCGAAAGCCCTGAACCAACTACGGTAGAAATGTGCCAGCGGATGT
Organism: uncultured Bacteroidales bacterium; assembly: GCA_903878265.1. GTDB lineage: Bacteria > Bacteroidota > Bacteroidia > Bacteroidales > UBA4417 > UBA4417. Next base: position 6,206 of record CAIRHD010000448.1, read on the forward strand.
AATCCCAGGTTCCTTTCTGGTCGCCGGTCCACATTACCGTGTTGCGGTGCGACCCGGCCCAACCGCAAACCGACCAGATAAATCCGCGGGCGTCGCTGTTTTTTTCAATTCCATCGTAGGCTGCTGTGCAACCGTCGATTCCAAATTTATATCCTTCGCCTATCCAGGCCACATCAAGTTTGCAAAGGCGGCTACCGTATTCGCCTACTTCGCGGGCAATTTTCTCAACGCCGTTTTCGGTCCATAAACCGGTATGGAAACCGCGTTTACGCAATTCAATTACAACAGAATCGAGTTTGGTATAACCACAACCGTAGCCATCGTTGGGCAAAATCCATCCGCGAGGCATATCGTTTTCAATATATTTATCAGCAATCAGCGAGATTACATCGGGGGTTGTTCCGTTGTATCCGGTTGTGTTTTTCCCTTTTGTTGCCCCGCGGTTGTAGCAGTTTGCATCGCCCATACCCAGTGCCCAGCGTGGAGGCAGGAAAGGTTTTCCGGTAATATCAGTGTAAGCGTTTAAAATATCTTTCAGGGATTCGCCGGCAAAATAATAACAATCGAAACGGGCTTCGGAATGTTGCAGTTTTACGGTATCGGTAAAGGCATATTCGCCTGGAGCGTAAGTATTTCGCAATGCACCATATCCGTTTGTGCTCATATAAAAAGGGGCTGGATTGGGTGCGCCACCGTCTTCCCAGTTCCAGTCGATGCGCATAAGTATTGTTTTATCCCGGTGCGAAAAACGGCCGTTTTGCATCCCTCCGCCGTAAAAATATTCGTTTTCGGCACGTTTCAGGTATTGAACCGTTTCTTTCCCATAAGTCAGGCCTTTGGTTTCTTCCCAAACCAGTGTTTTGTTATCGGGTTTGTACATGGCAAAGCGAAGCGGGTTTTTGTACGCCCGGAGCGCAATTTTAGTAGTGGAAATCAGGTAATAGTCGGCCAACTCTTTAAACGTAACACCGGGAATTTCAGTTGGCGGATTAATCACGATATCGTTGCCGGCCGGATTTGTGAATTCGCCGTTGTACGACATTTCGATCCGGAAAATATCGTCCCTGCAAAAATCGACCACCACTCTGGCATGGTTGCAATCGAAAGTATATTTGTTGCCTGAATTGTTGAACCCTGTTACTGCGCCCAATTGGTAAGCTTTTGAATACAGTTCCATGGAAAGTGTATCGTTCTGCTTGCGGTTATCTTCGGGAAGGGAAGTATAGAACCGGATTTTGTGAATCCCGTAATCGGTGAGGTTAGCGGGTGGGAAAGCAACTACGGCGGTATCGACAATTTGAAGGGGATTTATTTCGCTAAAGGGAACTGTAACTTTTAAAAGTGGTCTGTTATCAATTTGAAGGAAGCAATCGAATGGCTTTTTTATAGCACCTGAACTCAGGTTGACAACATTAAATTTAAACACATCGGAATTGGTAAAATTGTTTTGCGATTGAGGGTGCGAAACCAATGCCGAAGCTGACAGATCAACATCCAAGGCTTCGGAAAGCACTATATCATCAACCATCCAATACCAGGCATATATTCCACGCCATTGAAACCGAAGGAAAACTTTTGGCTGGAATGCAGCAACCAAGGTAATGTTTAATTCCACGTTCATGGGGTTGGGGCAATCGCCTTCGGAACCAATGCCGTTGCGCACTTCGTACTCTTTCCAATCGGTTCCGTTAGCCGAAACGGCAACGATCAAACCACCATCCTGACGAAGTTTCCCCCAATCGTTCCACATGAAATTTTGCTGAAATTTCAGTACGACAGAACTTTTTTTTGAACAATCTATGGCCGAAGTCTGAATGTAGGCATCGGGCCATATCCCGGCTTTTTCCCACCGGCGGTAAGCACTTTCGACCCTGGTGCCGGCTGCGTATTGAAGATGGAAACCACCGCTTTTTGACGCTAAAGAAGGTGCCTGCTGATCGCGCCCGTATGAACCGGGGAAAGGTTGGTTGGTACATTCCCAAAGAGTGCTGCTGTCGTTGAGTGCTTTGTTTATCCAGCCAAGGGGGAGTTTGTCTGACGAAAAATCCTCGCTCCAGAATAATTTGGCAGAAGGCGCACTGATGTTTTGTGCCAGCACATTGATTGTAAAAATGAGCAAGGAAGCAACCAGGATTATTTTGCGCATGATGTTTTGGATTGAAGTGGGTGCTGGGTTTCGGGTGATGAACTCGGGATTCTAAATAATATTTTTTTGTAAGTTCGCTCCGCAAATATATATTTTTTATAAACATGACAATAATTAATCTTTCTGATGCATATTATTATGTTGTTGCCAAGAAAAAGCAAGAATTGGGCGATTAAGGTTTTTATCGTTTTTTGGGGCTTAACTGTGAGATAATGTGTTAATTTGAAAATGAGATATTTGAAAATGAGATAATTTGAAAATTAGGGGGATGTGGAGATGTGGAAATTTGGGGATGTGGAAATTAATTTGAAAATGGGTTAATTTGAAAATTTGAAAATGAGGGGAGGGATGGGTTGATGAGATAATGAGGGGATTGTGGGAATAATAGAAATAAAAAATCCCTACTATGGTGTGGCGGGGATTTTTTTTTGGGTGGATTTTGAGGATTTGAGGTAAGTGTAGGGAATACTGACCTGATGCAAATGAAAAAAATGTGCCAAAAAAAGGGGGGTTGAACCCATATATACTTGCTTTTCGCTTTTAAGCGCGATGCATCCTTCCGAGCTATACAAACATTGCCAATTGGCCATTGTTTACTGGTGTCATTTCACTAATAAAATTCTCCCACGAATTCAATGTCAGGTTGAGGCTATACTTTTCGTTGAGCATTTCAAGTTCTGTTTGCAGTTCGGCTTTGGGAATTAGTTTTGATAATCGTAAAAGGTCAATCCTCATTAATACATCCTTGGTAAAAGTCCGTTTGGCATCGGGAAAAGTTATTGATTGCAAAAACCGGACGGTTAAGGCTGAGTTTAAAAGGATTAAAGAGTAAACAGCATATTCGATTTTGTCGAAACCTATTAAATAACAGGTATCGTCGAGCATTACAGGTTTGTTGTGCTGCGGTAGGATAAGCGTAAAATGGAATGTTTTATACAGCCCGGAAATGGCCACTTTAAAAGGTTTAAACGAATAGTCGCCAATGCCAAAAATTGAAAATAAAGGTTTGTTGTTGTAGATACTTGATTTTCGCGCATCGAAATTTGCCTGATGTTCTGTGAGGTATTGATACGTTTTAGGATATTCGGTCTTGATGTATTTGGTTTCCTGTCCTACCTTTTTTTGCGTAACAATAGTAAACTTCCTTGTTTGATCTATCACTGTGTTTTTAAGGTCGGAACTTTTAAGGATGCCGTAAACAAGGCCTTCTTCTAATTTTATTTCCTCGTTTAACGCATTCATATAGTGCCCGTTCACCTTGTCGAATTCCATAACTGTTGCACAGTCGTGTTTTAAACCTTGCCGCCAAACAAAAGGGCTTATCCCGTCAATGTTTTTTGTGTGGGTGTATGTGTCAATATTTGATACAAATTTATCGTTTAGCCAACCAAATTTGAGTTGTGGATTTAAATTGTTGTAAAAATCAAATTCCACGCAATATAATGTGGGAAGGGAGTTTAGCTGGCAATAAAACAAAGCTGCTTCAACCGAAACATTAAATTCCTTTTTGCTGGCGATGCAATGTTTCTCGATAGATGAAATTTTGTATCGGTTTGTATTTTGATCGAATACAATGTTCTTGATAACCGAGTTTTTAACCAACAACAATAAATGCCCTTTCATGGTTTGAAAGGTTTCTATCATGTTTAGGGTAATAAATTCGGCAATGTCGAAATTGCCTTTGCCTGTCATAGCATCTAAACCATTATGGTTTTTGAAATTTGTTTTCTTGGGAAGATTGGTCGAATTGAGGCTGCCTAATTTTGAGTTTGTTACCCACGGTGGGTTTCCTATTACCAAAATTTGTTGTGTTGAATATTGTTTGGCAATTTGTTTGAAGTCGAAGTCGAAAACATTACAGTGTGATATTGTAATTTCAGGCTTATTGTCATTTGGATTTGAAAGGAAAAAATCAACAATACTAAATTTAGTTTCCCAAACGTAAGGTTTGTAAATTTCGATGCCGAAAATATGTTCAATATCGCGGAAATTGCGTAATGCAGCAATGATAAAATTCCCTTTGCCACACGTAGGCTCAATTACAATTTCGGGGGAAATATTTTTTGCTGATACATGCAAAGCTACCTTGTTAGCCAAAATGGCATTTGTTTGGAAGTCGCCATATTCTGCCCTATCGGGTTCTTCAATAAGAGAATAGTTAACAGAAATAATTTCTTTAAGTGTTTCCAATTCTTCATTATTGTCGAAAAAAGCATTGATGCCAAAGGCTCCAAACATTTTTTGGTTAGCCATTTCAAATGATGGGATATCACTCAGATTTACATTTAAGTAATCCGCAACCTGATGTGTAATATTTGCTTCAAATACTTTCATCATTTGGGTTTGTTATAACTTATAATTTTATCAATACCCGGAATATCATTTTTCAAATCCCTGATCCTACCATATTGCAACCTCCATTGAAGTGCGTTGGAAATGGTTAGATAGCCAATAGGGATTTCGGATGTTAGTATAATTTCAGCAATTTGCTTTAAGGTTACTTCATCAGCAGGGAGCTTGATCCCTTCCAAAAACGAAATAATATCATCTTCATTTGCTTCAACACTTTTCATCTTGTTAAGGATACTGGTAGTGGTAAAATCAGCGGTGCGTTCCTTTGAAACAAAGGAGCAACTAACAAAATTTAAGGTTGCCGTTTGACTATCAGGGTCATCAGTTTTGTCGTAAACAAACACTAAAAGATTGTATCCAAGCCCAAAGATTTTTTGTTTTGCATCCCTGAAAGGGCAAGACGACTGCGGTTGCTTGTTTGATGTAACTTTAATATCAGTCAATAAATCTTCTGATGGTAAATCTATCCCTTTAGCCGATGAGCCAACAGTAAGTTCATATTTTGCTTTCAAGTGGGCTTGAAATTTTTGCTCAATAAGTGTCCCGACCGCTTTACCATCTGTTATACCAAAAAGTTCCTTGTGCTGAAATTTTGATTGATTAATACAAAAAAGCTGAGCTTCTTTAATAAGATTTTCTATGGTTAAATGTTGTTTCATACTTGTCAAAAATATTTATTGCAAAGTTAGTTTTTATATAGTAAAACTTGTGAAGTTCAACCTGAAAGTTATACACAAAGGTTTGATGTAAAGACGCAAATGTGGGCCTTATTTGTAAAATTGGTACTGACCCTCAATAGGGGAAATACCGCTTTAGAAAGGAAGATTTGAATTAAAAAACAGGATCAGCTTATCAACCCTATACGGTTATTGCTTTATAACCTTCTCGAATGATATTCCCTGAGGGGATAAAATTTTTAGAATATAGATTCCTTGTGGCAGGGAGCTTAAATTTAATTGGCTGCAATGATTGCACGACATTAAAGGGAGGCCGGTAACGGTTAGGAGGTCGATTCGGAGGAGGTTTTGTTTATCAGTGGAAATTTTACTGCTAGTAGGGTTGGGGTAGAAAACGGAAGCTTCCATTTTGATGCCCGGATCAATGCCCACAAGGCAATCGCCGTAAGAATCAGTTTTTATGATGCGCCATTTGGTTGTTGAATTTTCGAAAACATTGTAACCGCAAGCTACATATCCGTTTTGGTTGGCA
>CAIRHD010000449.1 GCA_903878265.1 uncultured Bacteroidales bacterium
AAAATCGGGCAGAAATTGTATTTTCTCGCTGTGGTAAGATCGGCATTGCTGCCCCCGAAAAACTTTTTGTCGGTGAGCACCGATAAAGCACTTGCCCCGGCTTGCATGTAACCGATGGAGAGTTTTTCAACTTTTATATATGGATTTATAGCTCCTAAAGCGGGCGATTTTTTCTTGATTTCGGCAATGATGCCGTTTTTATCGCTGCGCGCCAGGTATTTCCTCATCGAAACACATTCGCTGTTAAAATAGATGGATCGCTCCAGCAATTCCACAGGAAACAATTGCTTTTCTTCCTGTACTTGCTTGCGCTTTTCCAACACAATCTTTTCAAGTATATTCATAACTAATTCGACATAATACGGTTAAACAATTGAAATGCGCTTTTCGATTCAATGCTTTCGGTGCATAAAGAAACGCATTCGTCCAGATTTTTGTTTGTGTAACATTGCATGGCATAAGCACTATTGATGAGAACCACATTTTTCTGCGCTTCGGTTGCCTCGTTTTTTAAGACTGCAAGAAATATTTTTGAAGCATCCTCAATGCTGTTTCCTGCATTTATTTCCACAGCATCAATGGGATTAAACGGCATTTCGTTTTTTGAGACCACTTGCTGGCTGTTGTGGGTTGCTATTAAAACATCGGAAGTCAGGCTTATTTCGTCGTAACCATCCAGGGAATTCACGAGGCAATACTTGGTTTGGCTGGTTTGCAGGAAGAAATTATACAGCCGGGCAACGGAACGGTTAAAAACACCGACATACTTGTATTCGGTTTGAGCGGGGTTTACCAAAGGCCCCATAAGGTTAAACAACGTATTGGTTTTCAATCCCTTTCGGACAGGAACCAGGTTTTTCATTGCCGGGTGAAAATTTGGGGCGTGGATAAAGCACAGCTCGTGTTTTTCCAAATCATTGTTCAATTCCTGCTCGTTGGTTTTGAATGTGTATCCAAAATATTTCAAAATATCCGACGATCCAGAAATGGATGTGGATGCAAAATTTCCATGTTTGGCGACCGGAACGCCCGAAGCGGCGAGCACAAAAGCCGACAGAGTGGAAATGTTGAAAGTGTTTTTATTGTCGCCGCCTGTGCCGCAAACATCAATGGTCGGTTTGTGCAGTTTAACAGGAACGCATAATTGCATCAAGGCATTGCGGAAACCAGTAAGCTCGTTCAAATCCATGATACGGCTTTTGAACAAGCCTAAGATAAAGGCAACCTGATAATCATTAAATTGCTGTTCGCACAGGCTGCGCATCAGTATTTCCGCTTCCGAAATAGATAAAGTATGCCCGGCACTGAGTTTGAGATAGATTTCGTTCATAGGAGTTTTGCTTTTTTAGGATTTACCTGTTATTCATTAATCCAGTTACTTATAATTTGTTCGCCATATTCGGTAAGGAAAGATTCGGGATGAAACTGAACACCTTTTACATCAAATTTTGCATGCCTTAATGCCATTATGCATTGTTCGTCATCAAGGGCTGTTATGATCAAATCTTTTGTAATGCTTTCAGGATCGACTGCCCATGAATGGTATCGGCCAGCCACAAACCGCTTGGGGCAATTTGCAAACAATGAATCTTCGGCAACAAGGTTTATTTCGGTTGCAACGCCATGAAATACAGTTGCAAGGTTGATGAGTTTTGCGCCAAACACTTCGCCGATTGCCTGCAAACCCAGGCAAACGCCCAAAATCGGTTTTGTAGCTGCGTACATCCTTATCAAATCCTTCAAAATACCAGCATTTTCAGGAATTCCCGGCCCGGGAGACAACAGTATTTTGTCGAACTCATTTACCTTTTCCAAGGTTATTTTGTCGTTTTTATGCACTTCATATTCCACCTTACTTGTTTTTTCAATCAATTGTACCAGGTTGTAGGTGAAGCTATCGTAATTATCGAGAATAAGTAGTTTCATGTTTTTATTATTTATTTTGCATTGCACTGAAATAGAATAGTTTGCAACCTAAATTATTGAATTTATCCAGAATTTATATCCTTGCTGGCTTTGGTTTTAAACAAGGTGTTTGCCTCTTTGAGTGCATTCCGAAGCCCGTTAATTTTATTGAACACTTCGTGAAGTTCGCTTTCCTCATTGCTGCTTACAACAATCCCGGCTCCTGCCTGATAAGTAAGCCAGTTGTTTTTGCTTAGAAATGAGCGGATGATGATTGCCTGGTTGAGTTCATTTTTTTGTCCAACAAACCCAATGGTGCCACCGTAAAAGCCGCGTGCATCGTTTTCGAGTTCGTCGATAAGTTGTATGGCCCTGTGCTTTGGCGCACCCGATAAAGTTCCTGCCGGAAACGTGCCGCTCAAGGTTTCGAATGCATTGAACTCTGGCCGCAATTGGCCGCACACATTGCTGACCATGTGAATTACATGCGAATAAAACTGAATTTGTTTATAGGATTTCACACCAACATTTTTGGAATATTTGCTCAGGTCGTTACGAGCCAAATCAACAAGCATAACATGTTCGGCATTTTCTTTGGCATCGGCAAGCAGTTCGCTTGATTTTATAATGTCAAACGCATCATCGCCCGTTCGCTTATAGGTGCCGGCAATCGGGTGTATTTCGGTAATTCCTTTTGTGATTTTCAACTGCGCTTCGGGTGAAGACCCGAATATTTTAAAATTGCCAGTATCGAAATAAAACAAATATGGCGAAGGGTTTATCTTCTTCAAAGCCCTATATACATTAAAATCGTCGCCTTTAAAACCCTGGTAAAACCTACGCGAAACAACCAATTGAAAAACCTCCCCAAGCTGGCAATAATGTTTCGCTTTGGTTACTTTATCCATAAATTCTGCGTCGGTGCAATTGCTGCTTTCGTCGCCAACAAGGTCAAAATAATAATTGTTATGCTTATGTAAATCAATGCGTTCGATAAGGATATCCAAATTGGTAGAGGCATCATTTTCCGAAAAGGAATGCGAATACATGCTAAGTTCGTTGTTGGCATGGTTAAACACCAACACCAGCGAATACAGGTGGTAAAGCAGTTCGGGGATTTGGTTTGTGTGGTTTCGCAAA
>CAIRHD010000450.1 GCA_903878265.1 uncultured Bacteroidales bacterium
ATAAAACATTTGCGCGACAGCAACCTGGCCGACAAAGCCCGCACGATATACGAAGCTTCGAAAGATGTAATTGGCTCGTTGAGTATTTATCAGGTAGCGTTAACTGATATTGTAAGCTTACGCGACGATATTCCTGAGTACTTGCAAGCACTAAGCGGCAGCCGTGCAATACTGAACCAAACCAAACAATCGACAGCCGATATACAGTTGAAGTTAAATGAAGGCAAACTGCTGCTCAAACAGAAATTAGATGTGTATATGCTGCCCTACAAAGCAATAAATGCCACATTGCATGGCGAGTACCTGAATGCCCGGATTATTGTTGACAAAGCCGCCACGCACGAAACAAAAACTGCGGCGGGTGGGGATGGCCCGGCGTAAAGAATGGAGAAGAGCAATTGAAGTAGTACGATTGACGAAGTACGATTTTAGCTTAATAAAAAAATCCCTGCTACTGTGTGGCGGGGATTTTTTTTGTGTTGAGGTCTGCACCTTTGAGTGGGGAATCTTGGCTGAACGCGTCCGAAAAGAAGACGCACCCGAACGGAGAAACAATATTAAATATTATTCAATCGGTTTGTAGATATATCGCTCATCGTATTCTATACCAAAATCATTTAACAATTTAATGTATTCTTCAACAAATGAATGCTTTTGATGATGTTGCTGTTGATTTTCTATATAACGTGCAATATCTGGTATTTGTGATTTGCCATACGAAAAAGCACCAAAGCCTTCTTGCCAGGAGAATTTTCCGGCAACAAGTTTGTTGTCGTTTATCCACAGTGATGAACTCCGCTTTATATGATACATCAAATCAGAAGGAGCTTGTTTGGGATTCATACTTATGAGAACGTGAACATGGTCGGGCATTCCATTAATTGCAAATAGTTTATGTTCGTGTTTCTCAGCTATGCCGCTAATATATTTGTATAGTTGGGTTTGCCAGTTCTCGCTTATTAAAGAGGCTCGGTTCTGAACAGCAAAAACATACTGTATGTAAATTTGTGTGTAAGTATTAGCCATGTTCTATTTTTATTTTGTTAATGCCCTACGGGCAATGGTTTCTCGAAAAATTTATTTTTCTATTGAAATGAAAGCCCTATGGGCTATTACCAGGGTTTTAATAAGGCGTTTATACAGGTACTTCTGCACTAAATCCGCTATTGAGTTTTTCTTTTGCCCGTAGGGCATAAATACCAATAGGGAATTTAAAACCAGAGATCATATTTCCCAAAGGGAATTAACAGGCATATTCATTTTTTTATTTGTTAATGCCCTACGGGCAATGGTTTCTCGAAAAATTTATTTTTCTATTGAAATGAAAGCCCTACGGGCTATTGCCAGGGTTTTAATAAAGCGTTATACAGGAACCTCTACACTAAATCCGCTATTGGGTTTTTCTTTTGCCCGTAGGGCATAAATACCAATAGAATTTAAAACCATAAACCATATTTTCCAAAGGGAATTAACAGGCATATTCATTTTTTGTTTGTTGATGCCCTACGGGCAATGGTTTCTCGAAAAATTTATTTTTCTATTGAAATGAAAGCCCTACGGGCTATTGCCAGGGTTTTAATAAGGCGTTTATACAAGTACGTCTGCACTAAATCCGCTATTGGGTTTTTCTTTTGCCCGTAGGGCATAAATACCAATAGGAATTTAAAACCATAAATCATATTTCCCAAAGGGAATTAACAGGCATTTTCTTTTTTTATTTTTTATAGCCCTACGGGCAATGGTTTTCTGTTTTTTGTTCTGGCTGCAAGTGGTTATTTTCCCGATTTCCGTCTGTTATCTTCCTTGCATATCATTTGGCAATTTATGGCACTTGTTTTACCGCCTGCGTGCCAGGGTGTAACATGGTCGGCTTCCATCCCATATATCTCGAAGGGTTCGTTGCATACATTACAAACGCCTTGTTGGCGTTCGTAGGCTTCACGTTTTTGATTATCGCTAAATGCACGTATGTTTAAGTACTTTTCTTTTCGGTTCAACACATATTCGTATATGCCTCTTTTATTTGTTACATCTTCGTCCTGCATCAGTTTAGTAATTTCTTCTTCAAGCTTTTTGTGGTCGAAACTTTTGTCTTTATTTTCGTTGTACAGAAAACCCCATTGTACACCTTTCATCTCTTTGCGATACTTTGGGAAAGTAACTTTAACCCAACTTATCACACTTTGGTAATACAACCAAAGTTCGTTTGCGTTAGGGTCGTGTTGATGTTTAGACATATACACCACAATGTTGCCTTTAGAAATCCAACCAAGTACGGTTTCGAAATATTCCTGCCGGTTAGCCGAACCACTTAAATAATCGTCTCCTATTTTGGGGCGGCTGTTTTTTGAAAAATACCGTTTAGCATCAGAAACCCATGAACCCGAGTACACCGCGTTTCGCAGTTCCTGGTCGGTGAGTTTTTCGCCTGCAATATTGATGGTTGTAAACCAATCTAATTTTTCGCTATCGGTGCCACTGCATAAATAAACCATTAGTTTGTAATCCAATATTTGTTCCTTCTCATCGGTTTGCAGATTGTGGAAATATTTAAAGAAGTATGCAAAATCGCCATTGATGTATTGACAAATAGATATGGTGCGCTGTTGCCCATCAATTACTTCGAACGTACCATCATCGCGCACTGCCCAATACATTACGTTTAAAGGAAAATTCTTTGTAATTGTGTTGATTACTGCATCGCGTTGTTTGTCCTTGTAGATAAACTCACGTTGATAGGGAGGGCGAATATCCAACTTTCCGCCATATCCAACAACCCCGTTTTCTTCCTTGTCCTGATACCCGTTTGTAAGTTCCCGGACTGTAATTTCTTTAAGTTCTATAATCATAATTTCTTATTTTTGATAATTATTCGAGTAAATTTTTTCACTCCATCTATCTTAGTCAAATACTTCCCTTTTGTTTCTTTGGTAGCACCATGTAATAAGCTATATCTGCCTATTGCATCTATTATCTCAAATTGGTCTGGATTATATTTATCCAAAAAGGTTATCGGCACTCCTATATTTCCAGCATAATCCTTTGGAATATCTTTTGTTACATCACAATTGATTGCTTCGTAATAATCATAAACAGGATAATAGCTTTCATTACCATAATATTCTTTATAAAGAATTAAGTCTTCGTGCCGCTTCTGAATCTCCATATTGGTAAACCAATGCACACCTGAAACTCTAATCATACCATCTTTATGGTCACCAGCGATTGCATAATCTTCATAGATTTTGTTAATAAAATGGCCAGCACCGCCTTTAAAACCATACCCTAACCACATTTTATTGTTTTTAATAAGCCTGAAAATTTCAATATAGGTTAACGTGTTCTGGTGTCCTATAATTATGAATTTCTTTTCATACTCTATTAATTGTGCAATATACTCTTTGAAGAGGGAAAAAGGCGGGTTAGTTACTACTATATCGGCTTGTTTGAGCAATTCAATACTCTCTTTACTACGAAAATCCCCATTACTTTTTAATTTCTTAATCCCGATTTCGGAAGGGTCGGGAACATTGTTTCCGTTTTTGTCGCCATCGTATTCCAAATAAATTGCTTCCTCAGATTTATTTTCACTGAACAAATCCATACTCTGACTTTTGTAACAAGTGGTGATGAGTTTTTTAAGCCCAAGTTTTTCAAAGTTGTGAGAAAAGTAGTGGAAGAAATTACTTACTCTTGGGTCGTCGCAATTGCAGTAAACAACCTTGTCCTTAAAATGAGTTTTGTAATGTTTCAACTCTCTTTCAATATCAGAAAGTTGAGTGTAAAACTCATCTTTCTTAGAGGTTCTTGCAATTTGTAGATTTTTATTTTGGACTTTCTTTATCATTTATAGGATATTAGTTGAAGCTGTAAATCTACAAATTACTGATTGGTTTGTGTTGATAGCAGAACAAAGGTATAAAGAAAATGGTTGTGGGAGGATTTATTTTGGATTGTGGGTAATATGGCAATAAAAATCCTTGCTACGGTGTGGCGGGGATTTTTTTATCCGGGCACGATTTATACCCCGAAATTGCGAGTATTTACAGCTATTTGATCCTCTCGTTATTGCGGAAATATTTGGTTTGGGTATCCATAATATAAATACTGAACAGATTTTTAAAATTCCAACCCTTATTAAACAAAATATATTTAGCTTTGTCAGATATATTTTGGCTTAAACCTTGCTTGACTCAAAACCCTCAATTACCATATTTTCGGATAGTACTGTATTATCACCTTTTTACGGCGCTTATCCCAAAAATGTCACCCTAAAATATTGCAGCCATGGCACCTATATCAGACAGAAAATGGGGTTCATTTTACCGGCAATTGAATAAAAATACGGTAATTTGGGCAATTCACAAAACATCTGGAGAGGATTTAAGTGGTATATGGAGGCTTATTAAACCTACTAAGTATGAAAATATAACATGCGCAAAAGGGATGTATGCAAAACGCGAATTGTGCATCATTGACAAGCATCCGAAAACTACCAAAACCTGCCTTCTTGTTTTTTTTATCCTGCTGCATCACGGTGTCTTTGCACAGTATTGCACTCCAAACAACCGCTTTACCGAGGCGGCTGTGTTCACCGAAGCGCAGGTTGACTCAGCAGTAAATGTGGTGTATGGCTCAGCTTTGGATTATGCAGCAACAAACGTGGATTTGAAACTCAATATCTACTATCCTTCACCTTCAATAGAAACTTTATCGGCACGACCGCTTATTGTACTTATGCATGGCGGCATGTTCATGAACGGTGATAAAAGCAATCTTACGTCTGCCTGTATGGAATTTGCAAAAAGAGGCTATGTGGCTGCCACCATTGAATACCGCTTGGGGTGGGGCTTCGTGCCCACTTGCCAGTTGGTTACGCCCGAAGTGGTTATCTCGTCGAACAGGGCTATTTATAGGGCCATTCAGGATTTACATGCTTCGGTTCGCTTTCTGGTTCATAACGCGGCACAGTTTAGCATCGACACTGCATGGATATTTGTTGGTGGTGTGAGTGCTGGAGCCTTTGCTACAGCCGATATGGCTTTCATCACCGCTGATGAGTTTGCACTGCGTTGGCCTTACTGCAACGACCCTCAGTTTGGAGTGCCTTTGGGTTATATTAACACAAACGGAAATGCCTTAACTGACACATTTACACTAAAAGGGCTGTTCCATAATTGGGGAAGTGTTGTTGATATTGATTATATACACCCTTCAACAGCTATACCTATGATAGGCTTCGCCGGTGAACTTGATGAAATATCGCCTATTGATTCAGGATTCTTTGAGAGCTGCCTTAGATATGACCTTATGTTCGGAACCCGTGCAATTTTTCAACGACTTGACAATTTCGGAGTCTGCTCGGAAGTAAATATTAAACCAAATGCGGGTCATGGTGTTTACAACTCAACGTACGAACAGGGTATATTCCGCATAGGAAAGGCAAGTTGTTTCTTCAAAAGCCTATTTTGCGGCACATGTGCATCACTCTATACCACCGACAGCATTCCACCTTCATGCAGCCTGATTACCACCACTAAAAACCTTCTGCCCAAAGCCAGTTTGCAGCTAAGCCCAAATCCCAGTAATGGGCAACTTACAGTTATCAGCAATGCTCCACAAGGTTCCCTGATGAAAGTTTATACCTTGCTTGGCGAATTGCTTTATTGTGAGCCACTCAACTCAGCAGCACAGGAACTCCACCTCTGCCATCTGCCAGGTGGTGTGTATATAGTGGAAGTGAATGATCAGCGCACTTGCCTGATTCTTACCAACTAAACACATCATGTTCAATTTCATGACCTCTTGTATCTATTTAGTGTATGTTTTCCGACTTGGTTTAATCCAAAATGTACGACTTGCGATGTACGATGTACGATTTATTTTCAGCGGGTTATATTCGTCAATCGTAATTCTTACTTCGTCAATTGAAATAAAACCCGACTTTATAAACAGACTCTATTTAATGCCTAAAGTAGTGAGTGCCTAAAATGCCTAAAGTTCATTGCTAATTTTAATGGCTTAATTAACCAAGCAATTAGGTTCAAATAGTATATTACGGTCTGCCGAAAAACCCATTGCAGTCCGTAACGATCTCGGAGAGGTCGCATCTTTATAGTAAATGTTGAAGATATTGATGTTCGACCCCATTGGGGTCGTATTTATATGGTTTGGTTTGATTTTTATAAATATTTCATCCCGCTGGGATGAGCGTTTTGAAATGTTTAAATTATATATGTGCAAGCTTATATCGTTTGTAAACAAAAGTGACCGCAACAGTCGGCGCAGCCAGCGGCAGGCAATCCGAGCCTCGGCTGGGTCGGCGCAGTTAGCGGCAAGCAATCCGAGCCTCGGCTGGGTCGGCGCAGCCAGCGGCAAGGGGGGCTGCAGATTGATGGCTTTAGAATTAAAATCCCCGCTACGGTGTGGCGGGGGGTTTTTTGGGGTTGATCATTGATAAGCGCTTTAGAATATAGTATAATGAACGAACCTGAAAGAAAAATGCAAATAAATTATGGGCAACCTTATTCTTTGCTTTAGGTTTAATTTTTCCTTTTGCCCTGAGCCATGCAACCAACAGTTAAATGGATGAACCTTTACAAAGGGAAAACGCCAATGAGAATCAGGGATTTGTTATTTTACACAGGTATTTTCACCCTGCAGCATTACTGCATTCCCGTATTTATTCAGCTTGCAGGTCACAAGCCTTTAAGTTTTTAAGTTGGGTTGAAATTGGGTTTGTATGTCAAAATCATTTATTTCTATAAAAATTACCAATTGGGAAATCAGGATAAATCAAAACCAAAAGCAAATAGGTTAACGATGCGGTATATTATATTCAAAACCATCATGCTTATTTTTATGGTTGTCCTGAATTG
>CAIRHD010000451.1 GCA_903878265.1 uncultured Bacteroidales bacterium
GAAACAAGAGCTATCTCATAAATTATCCGAAATTTTGGACAATGTAAATTATTTACACCCTTTCAGAGAAGGAAATGGACGAACACAATGAGAATTTTTAAGATTGTTAGCTTGAGAAAAAGACATAAAATTGAATCTCAACCCGCCTGACCATGAAAACGTTTATGAACGATACATGAATGGTACGATAAATAGTGATGTAAAAACATTGGCTGGATTGATATTAGAACAGATTGAAAAAAATAAAAAATGAGGCATAACAGCACCTATGCCCAATATCAATCACAGCAATAAAATTATCACAGCTTTTAACATTACCTTCTCCAAAACAATTACCATTTTATGTTGTCTTTGGGAAATTGCGCTTTTGGCATTTTTGCATAATTGCATCGCGCACCTGGCATCCGCTTCATAAGTTTTTTTCTTTATAAAGGAATTTCTTATTGCTTATAGAAAAAAACGTTATTCCCGCTAAAGCCCTATTTCAAAACCTTCGCTTTCCATGTTGCTGCAAGCCATTTCTTGAAAAAAGAAATGCCTTTCGCAACCGCACTGCAGCACATGTCGCCATGGTAGGATGGCAACATAAGCTGCAAAATCCTTTCCGCCCCCGCAGCCCAGGTGTATGGAATTTATTGCCATGCTTCGCACCTACCTAATCAAATCTCTGCCTATTGCCACGATTGGTAAGCCTGTCGAACCTTGTTCGGGTGCATCTTCTTTTCAGATACGACCGGCTAAATCCACATTCCCTTGTATCACACACTTACATCCCCAAAACCCATTTATTTAGAACAAGTATAAATTACACTTATATGTCGAAATGTGCATT
Organism: uncultured Bacteroidales bacterium; assembly: GCA_903878265.1. Taxonomy (GTDB): domain Bacteria; phylum Bacteroidota; class Bacteroidia; order Bacteroidales; family UBA4417; genus UBA4417. The sequence continues at coordinate 833 of CAIRHD010000451.1, forward strand.
TCTCATATTAACTTTGGTCTGGTTTTTTAAAACACGGTTTATAACTCACATAAATTGCTGTAATCGTTTGTAACTACTTGGATTCGTTTAGTTTATAATCTAGTATGCTTGAAATTTATATATAGAAAATAGTTGTTCAAAGGATACAAATTGTATTGCCGCTTTTACATCTAATAGCGACATAAAGGCAATGGCTTAGGTTTACACAGATGTTTGGGGCAAAGCAAAAACTTTTAAACAATAATAAAGAGGAGGCCAAAAATGAAACAGTTTTGCATTTTATTAATTGCACTTCTTCTGGCAACCGGCGCAATCGCACAATGGGCGGCACAGAATTCCGGAACAACAAAAGACCTATATTCCGTTTATTTCACGGATGTCAATACTGGATATGCTGTTGGTGATAGTGTAACTATCCTTAAAACAATCATCGGCAGAATGATCTGGCCGCCAAAAGAGTCAGTAACATTGATGAAGTTGAATTCTATTTATTTTCTGGATTCAAATACAGGATATTCCGTTGGTGATGGAGGTATTATTTTTATTAGTCATTCACAAATCCTAAAAAAATGAAAAAACCAACATCAATTAAAACTTTAAAAAATAACTCTGAATGAAATACGTTGTGCTCGTTTTGCTAGTGAAGTTATTTTCATTAACTTCATTTACAACATTTAAAAGCCCGATACCGATACCTGAAAACAAAAAAGCTTTTATTGGCACGTGGGTATCACATACCGGTTTTAAAATGAATATCAAGCCTTCAGGAACTGCTGACCTTACTCAAAATAATAATTCTTCCAATCCTGATGACGTCAAATTAAGTATCGGTGTCACACCTTAATATTCAAAAGACATGCTTGTCGAATTCATCGGCAATAGTGTTCTTTTCATCAGTCAGCCAACTGTCCGTGCAAAAGAGTACCGTATAGATAAAAACCCCTATCAGGTTGGGAATACATGCAAAATGAATCTGAATGGAGTTTTACTTATCAGGCAGAAATGAATAAAAACGAAAATCCCCCCTCGCTGACAAGCATCTTTGATGTGCGGCGGAACAATCCAATCAGATGCAACATTCCTTCGCGATTTTATCGTTTGGATTTATAGAACCAGGAGAAAGGGCTCGCACAGGAGCGGGGAAGGAGACTTGTATAGTAGCAGGGACTTAAAGGTACACCGAAGCTTAAATCATTTTTCTACTTTTACCCCTTACCTTTATTGATGTTTATAATGCCATTTGATATGAGGTTTTTCAAGAAATTCAACATCCGTTTTCCTTACTGGACTTACCTGCTTGTGCTCCTGGCTGCGGTTATCAACACCATGTATTTCGTTTTCAATAAGCAGGTTACCTGTGATGGACAATCCAATCAATGGGTTAACGGGCATTATATTATAGACCATATTACTCCTGGCGGGGCGGCAGAAAAAGCCGGGATGCAGTCTGGGGATATCCTGATGACTCTGGATTCGATGGAAGTCCATGAATGGTTGTCGGTTTACCAGGGCAAGACGGTTGGAGATACCTGCCTTTATGGTGTGATCAGGGAAGGCGAAGCCATTGAATTCCCTCTTGTATTTACATCTTACATGACTTTTTATCCTGTATTTTTTATTGTTATATATAGTATCATTTTGCTTCTTACTCTTGCAAGCTTGTACCTGCCTTATAAAAAACCATCCGATCAGGCAGTGAAACTCTTTTTTATCTACATCCAGCTTTTTGCGGTTACCCAGAATGCCAAATATTTAACACTTCGGGAACCTTTGGCAATGGCGGCAACCTTTTTTTTCCTGGGGAGTTCATGCCTGCTTGGCCCTCTGCTGATACATTTCCACCTTCTTTTCCCTAAACACTCCAAGGTGTATGGCCGTTTTAATAAATGGATAAAGTGGTTTTATATAACAGGAATTCTCTTTACCCTGGGATGGTTTGTTAGTTATATATTCATGGTCATGTACGAATTTCCCATCTGGAAATTTGTGATCATTACCAGGATATCCCTGTCATGGATGGTGTCAACCTATTTCCTGGCTGTCGGTATCGTGATCCTGCAATTCATATCCATCAAGGAAACCTTTGCGCGGAACCAGTTACGCCTGGTAATCCTAGGTTCTTTCTTTGGGATTTATACAGCCATCCCACTAATTTTCTTTTACGATTTTATACAGCAGGTCTCGGCGAAATACCCCTATCTGATCTATATTTTGCAGGGAATCGGCAGCCTTATTATGATCTCCTGCATCCTGATAGCCATCTTCCGATACCGGATTTGGGATATCGAAATTTTTATCAGGAAAGCACTGCTGTATTTAAGCGCAACCATGATCATCATTTTTTCCTACCTGCTCCTGATATTCCTGGTTGATCAGTATATTGCGAAAGAGACCGATATAACCCGGTTTCTTACCTTTGCTGCGGCGGTAAGCATATTTCTTGTGTTGCGCGATGGGTTGCAGCGAATGGTTGACAAGGTATTTCACCGGGAAACCTACGATTTGGCAACAGTGGTAACCAATTTCGAGGGAAAACTGGCCGGGGTTTATCTGGCAAATGAATTACAGCAAAGAATTGTTTTGGGATTGGATGAGATTTTTCATTTTAAGTCTTTGATTTTCTATCTAAAGAAAGAACAATTGGATTATGAATACTCATTTTCCTTAGGACTGAACCTTGCCGAAGTTGATATAGTCCGAAGGGTTACACCTGAATTTGAAAACAGGCTGAAGAAATCCAGGGTTTTCTCCCCATCTGAACTTGATCAAAGGCCATCGTTCCTTGAAATTACCAATGGTGAATTGATTGTTCCTTTAATAAAGGAAGGTCAGCCTTTTGGGTTTTTCCTCTGTGGGTCTAAAAAGTCGGAGAAGACATACTCTCTCCAGGATATCAGTGTACTTTCGCTTATTGCTAAAAGAGTGATCGCCTTGTTTCATACGGCAAGCCTTTATCAGAAAGACCTTGACCGGCAACTCATGCTGGAACGCGAACGGGCGAGGATATCGCAGGACATGCACGACGATATTGGAGCCAGCCTTTCACGGATATCCATGATGAGCGACCTTGTAAAGAACATACCAGGTATAGTTGGTGAGGCAAAGCCGTGGCTCAGCCAGATCAGCGATACTTCCCGGGGGGTGACGGAAGAGATGAACCAGATCATCTGGGCATTGAATCCCAGGAACGATACTCTTGATGGCCTGGTTTCCTATATCCGTCGTTTCGCATACGAATACCTTGATCCGACAACGGTATGTTGCATTTTCGATCTGCCCATGGAACCTCCAAACCTCGAATTGAGTGTGGAAGTACGCCGCAATGTTTACCTTGTTGTGAGGGAAGCATTGCATAATGTAGTGAAACATGCCAGGGCATCAAAAGTGTGGATAAACCTGGAGATGGATGAACACCGGTTCAGCATCAGGATGATGGATGATGGAAAAGGATTCGATCCCGGGAAAATCGAATTCCCGGGAAATGGGTTGATCAATATGAAAAAGAGAATGAATGACGTTGGAGGAGCGTTAACTATTAATTCATCCATTGGAAAAGGAACGGAAATCGTACTGGAAGTGAATATAACCAAATAGCACAAAATGGGGATGCCATTCCCTTATTTTTCAATTTATTTTTGCAGTTAATTATTCAAAATGATGTCAGAAACAGGCAGTGCAAATGACCAGATTATCCGCATCGCTGTGGTGGAAGACGACAGGATGGTGAGGGAAGTACTCGGGATACTCCTGAATGGCACCCCTGGTTTTTCCTGTATAGCATTATATGGAAATGGCGAAGACGCAGTGTCAGGATTACAAACGATGAATCCTGATGTGGTGCTAATGGATATTAATCTGCCCGGTATGAGTGGCATCGAGTGTATTCTCAGCCTTAAGGCGATGAATCATTCCATGCTGTTCATTATGCTAACCGTATTCGAAGATTCCGATGCCATCTTTCAGTCCTTATCAGCCGGTGCTTCAGGGTATTTATTAAAGCAAACTCCACCTGCAAAGTTGCTGGAAGCCATTCTGGATGTGTACAAAGGCGGATCGCCGATGTCGAGAGAGATTGCACGCAAGGTGGTACAATCCTTCCAGCATCCTGCCTCTTACAGCGGCAACGAAATCAAACTCACCAAAAGGGAGGAAGAAATCCTGCTACACCTGGTAAAGGGATTATTTTATAAGGAAATTGCCAGCCTTCTGTTCATAAGCATGGATACCGTCCGTACCCATATCCGTCATATCTACGAAAAACTCCAGGTGCGTACGCGAAGCGAAGCTATTTATAAATATATGAATAAGCAAGGGACTGGTTATTAGTCTCCTGTAAATCAAGTATTACAGCTATTCAGATTAAAGAATACAGGATTCGAATACAGAATATGACCTGACTTGTAATGATCAATATGCACTTAACCAAAAGCCCTCGGAACTTAGCTCTCTGACCTTAGTCCTCAGCTTTCAGCCATTAGCCCCCAGCTGAATACCACACAAAATGGCGATTGTTCCCTCTTTTCAGGGATTGTATCTTTGTTTTATTAAAAGTCTAATGATATGGTGTGAAAAAACTTTACATTCTATTGTGAGTGTTTGTTTTTTGTGTTGTTGGAACATCTAATGGGCATAATGATTTGAGTCCGCTCCGATAAGTCTTTTTCGCCACAAAGTTTATAAGTTTCACAAAATTTATAATACTGACTAACAGTGCTTTGTGATCCTTTGTGCTCTTAGAGCCTTAGTGGTTTTCTTTATTTTAGGGTTATCGGAGTGGACTCATGATTTGCATTTTTCAAAAGGCAATTCGTATCACCACCAGATCACATCAAGGAACGGAAAACCTATAAGAGAGCAGAGTGGTTCCTTAACCAAAGAGCGTTTCCTTACAATACCCTTACTGATGTGAAATATTAGAAGGTACTGTCGGATGAAATCCTTAAACATGAAGCACCTCAACAAAAGAGCACTGCTACTTATCAATGGAGATGTGTAGTTCCAAAGGGAATTCAATGTGTAATAACCGCCAGGAAGTTGAGGATATATGCCTGCTTGTTGGGTTAGGTGATAAGATGATAACCGGATTTATTATCTTCCCAAATCCCTCAGTGGAAAATGTAACCATTACATTTTTGGAAAAAACATCTCAAGCAATACTTACCCTTCTAAACCTCAGTGGTCAGGAAATCCTGCACTAAAGTATTTCCAGACCAACAACACAGCTTTATATTTCTCATTTGCCAGGCGGGATGTATTTCGTGAAGATGATGGATAGTAATGGCATCCATATAGAGAAAATGGTCAAGGAATAATAACAGACTCGCCTTTACGTCCCTCTTCTGAAGTGTAGGGCATACCTGCCTGACTAAATCAAAAGATTGACAAGGGGTGAGAGAAAAACCATAATAGTATGAAAAAATTCCATTTGTTATTGCTTGTTATGCTAGCCATAAACAATGCAAACGCTCAGGGTTGCCTGCCCGAAGGCATTAGTTTTCAATCACAAATCCAGGTCGACAGTTTCCAGTTTAATTATCCCGGCTGCACAGTAATTGAGGGAGATGTGTTTATTAATGGACCTGATATTATTAATTTGAATGGATTAAGCGTTGTTAAATCAATCAAGGGAGACCTTGATTTAAGTTGTGTTGATTATTTAGCAAATTTAGTAGGATTACATAATTTAACTTCTATAGGTGGTTTTCTGGGTTTTCATAACACATACCTTAGTGATTTTACTGGACTTAACTCTTTAGACTCTATTGGTGATGGCCTTTCAATTGGGTGCTTTGCTAATTCTTCGATTGTTTGTAATAATCCGTTTCTTCAAAATCTAACTGGCCTTGAAGCCTTAGCTTATATAGGTGGAAATCTATATATTGCCGATTGTCAATCACTTACAAATATTAACGCATTATCTGCATTGACTTATGTTGGGGGTATTATAATATTAGGTAATCCCAACCTTACCTCCCTGGCGGGATTGGAAAATATTGATGGAGGTACTATAAGTGAATTAACAATTGAAAGTAATAGTTCATTAACATTATGTAATATGTCGAGTATTTGTAATTATCTAAGTAGTCCTGGCGGGGAAGTCAATATTTACGGTAATTCTAACGGGTGTACTACTCCAGCTGAAATAGCTTCTGCTTGTGGGATATCGATCCCATGTTTACCATATGGGAATTATTATTTTATTAATCAAACCGATGTGGATAGTTTCGAGGTGAATTATCTCGGTTGTCACGAAATTGCAGGAAATGTCTTAATAGGGCAACCGGAAGATTTATTTTCCTCGGGTATTAGTAATATTTCCAATTTAAATGGATTACTTAATATACATTCAATCTCGGGGTCTCTAAATATTCGTTTTCTCCAGGGTTTATTTGCACTATCTGGTCTTGATAGCTTGAATTCAGTAGGAGGATATATTGAAATTTATAGCAATGATTCCCTGTATAACCTGATGGGATTGAACAACTTATCTTCAATTGGAGATGATCTTATCCTTGAGAGTAACCCTTACCTGAAAAGTTTGACTGGTCTTGAAGGTTTAACTTCCATCGGGGGTGGGCTTAAAGTTTCATACTGTGATACGCTAAACAGTTTGATGGGACTGGAGAATCTCATTGCTGTCGGAGGTAGCCTTAAAATCCAGTCTAACCAAAACTTGATCAGTTTAACTGGACTGGAAAGCCTGACTTCACTGGGAGGTGATTTATCGATTGGATATAAATATGGCTATTATGGAGGTAACGCATCTCTTACCAGCCTTGCCGGGCTGAACAACATTAGCGCTGGGTCAATCAACAATCTGGTAATCGCATATAACCAATCCTTGTCCAGTTGCGAAGCACAGAGTATCTGTGATTATTTGGTGAGCCCGAACGGTACTGTCACTATTTCCCTAAACGCCCCCGGCTGCAACAGCCCGGAAGAGGTGGAAGCGGCATGTCTTACCTCGATAGAGAGTATGATTCGCGACAAAGAAATTTCCATCTACCCGAATCCCGGGAAGGATTTCCTCATCATTTCAACTCCAAACGAAGTATGCCTGGATTATGTGGTTATCTATAACCAAACCGGTAAAAAAGTACAGCAAGGCAAACCGGTAAATAACACCCTGGATATTTCAAAACTTCAACCGGGGATGTACATTATTGAACTGGTGACCGATCAAGGGAAAGTGAGGGAAAAGCTGATTGTTAATTGAAACAAACATTCTTAACAACAAACCCATGAAAAAACTTATTCTTTTAATCGCTGCAGTTGTCATTGGCCACACAACAGTCTTCTCACAGGGATGCCTGCCAGAAGGCATAACAATTACATCACAGGCCCAGATTGATAGTTTTCAGATCAATTATCCCGGCTGCACCGAAATTGAAGGAGATGTTATGATTGGTGGCATGTTTCACGATATAACTAATCTCCTTGGATTAAGCGTGTTGACAACAATCGGTGGTAATTTAAAAATTCAAACGGTCTGGGAACTTCACAGTTTAGCCGGACTGGAAAATCTTTCATATATAGGAGGCGATCTTTCGATTAATAATAATGATTCCCTGACAAGTTTAACGGGACTGGATAATCTGACTTCTATCGGCGGCGATCTTCTAATCGGAGATGGTTATGGTATTAACGACGAAGGAAATGATTCCCTTACGAGCTTAACAGGAGTCGGGAATTTATCATCCATAGGGGGCTGTCTCAGGATAGAAGGTAATGATTACTTGGAAAATATTTCGGGATTGAGCACTATTACTTCGGTTGGCGGTTGTATCGGCATACTTGGTAACTATTCTTTGATTAGTTTGTCGGGGCTGGACAATATAATTGCTTCCTCCGTCACCGACTTAAACATCTCACATAATTCTGCATTATCAACCTGCAATGTGCAGAGCATTTGTAATTATCTGGCAAGTCCGAACGGCATTGTTGATATCTATGATAATGCACCTGGTTGCAATAATCCTCTTGAAATAGCAAGTTTATGTGGAATTTCCTTACCCTGCCTGCCTTTTGGCAACTATTACTTTTATACGCAGGCAGACCTTGATAATTTTCAAACCAATTATCCGGGGTGCACCATATTAGGTGGCAATGTGAATATAAACGGCAACGATATTGTAAACATTGACGGGTTAAATCAGGTGACCTCCATTACAGGTAGTTTGATAATTGGCGAATTATCATATCCACTTGTTGGTAATCCATTATTAAGCAATTTATCTGGTCTGGGAAATCTGGCTTCCATCGGCGGCGACCTTTTGTTAGGCCATAATGACACTCTTACAAGTCTTTCCGGGCTGGATAATCTTTCTTACTTAGGGGGGAGTTTGCTCATTGGTTTAGGTGGGGGAGGAAGTAGTAAAAGTACTGCTAGCATGAAATCGCTAACGAGTATCGAAGCGCTTGGAAATCTTTCAATTGTACCTGGTGAACTCTATATTGGTAACACTGGTTTGCACGGTTTATCAGGTTTAGACAGCCTGACATCCGTAGGAACTAATATCACCATATCCAGTAACGGTTCACTATCCGATATCTCAAGTCTTGCTAAATTGACTTCCATTACCGGCAGCCTTGGGATTTATAGTACTGCTATTACAAATTTTATTGGATTGAATAATGTGCCAATAATTGTCGGTAATTTTAGAATTGCAGACAACCAATGTATTAAAGATTTTGGCGGATTAGAAAATCTTTCTTCCATTGGAGGGGCTTGGATATCTGGAAACGATTCACTAGTTTCAATGGCGGGGTTGAATGCTTTGGTTTCAATTGAAGATTTCCTATGGGTTACAAGCAACCATCGGCTTACTTCCTTTACTGGTCTTGAAAGATTGACTTCCCTTACAGATTTATCTATAATAAATAATCCTGCGCTGAATACTTTAACTGGACTTGATAGCATAAATAGTAATTCTCTCACAAACCTGGAAATAAGGGGTAATAGTTCCCTGTCATCATGCGAAGTACAAAGCATCTGCGATTACCTGGCCAGCCCTAACGGTACTGTCAACATAGCTAGTAACGCCTCCGGGTGCAACAGCCCTGAAGAAGTAGAGGCAGCATGCCAGGTGGGAATAGAAGACATTAATACAAACTTTGGATTAGCCATTTATCCCAATCCATCCCCCGGCCAATTTACTTTTGAATTCTCCCTGCAGCAGCAGTCCATGGTGAGCCTGTTTTTGCTTAATAGCCTGGGGCAGGTAGTGGCAACTCTTGTGGATGAAGTGTTAACTTCAGGCTCGAACCAATTGTACTGGAATGCTGAATCACTACCGGCAGGGATCTATTGCTGCCGGTTATTATCTGGAGACCAGGTAACAGCGAAGAAAATAATAAAACTGAATTAATAGAAGAATTGTCAATTTGTTCAGAATTCGGCAAAAGTGTGTATAAATAGTCGGGGATGCCGAAACCCGATAATTTTAGTTAAAAAACAATCAAATTATGAAAAAAAATCTACTTCTTGCCTTGTCAAGCCTAATTGGTTTGTCAGCCTTCGCACAGGTCAGACTGCCAGGCGAAAAAGATCCTGACCCGAAGTTCACCTGGGAAAAACATTCTGCTGTGGCTCCGGCTAAAATGAACTCTGTCAATCAGGGAGTTCCCTTTCTCAATAGGAAAACGAAAGGTATTGTTCAGGCAACAACTTTTGATCCAACCTGGGCAAACCGGTTTCAGACGGTTCTTGACAGCGCCATGGCTGCCACCAATTCAAAAGGAGCTTCCGTTGCGGTTTATAGCCCCGAATATGGCACATGGACCGGTGTGAGCGGTATTTCTCATCCGGGGGTTCCAGTCACTGCCGATATGCGATTTGGCGTTGGCAGCAACACAAAGCTGTTTATAGCTGTAACCATGGTAAAACTCCAGGAAGAAGGATTACTGACCCTTGATGATCATTTGTACCAGTGGCTGCCTACATTCCAGAATATTGATTCCACAACTACCATTAAGCAATTGCTGTCACACCAGAGCGGTATTTTCGATTATTGGAATGATCTTCCTTCAATCTTCGATCAGATATGGGACGATACCAGCCGATTCTGGACAACAGAGGAGATCATAAACAGCGTAGGTCCTCCTCATTTTGCGCCTGGCAACGGGTATTCTTATTCCAATACCAATTATGTATTGGCCGGCATGATTATCGAGGCCGCGACAGGTCAAACCTGGGTTCAGAAACTCCATGATGTTGTATTCGATCCATTGAACCTCGACAGCACTTTTGTTGGCGCATTTGAACCACGAAACGGGTTATGTTCAGCAGAGTGGGATGCGTGGGCCAATAAGGTAGTGACGAATACCCCCATGACTGCTGAATATAGCCAGGCAAATGCCTGCGGAGCGGTACTGGCGACTGCTTCGGAGATGGTGCAATGGTACAAAGCACTTTTCAACGGATCCATAATTTCAGATTCTTCACTCCAGATGGTGCTTTCATTGGATCCATCCTCCTTGTATGGGCTTGGTATAGTGGGAGGGCCGCTCAATCAGGGAGTTTACAGCCATTCAGGCGGTATGTGCGGATTTCTATCTTTCGTTTTGTATGATGTTCAGAAACAGGCCATCATTTGTATGCTTTTTAATAACAGGGATACTGATCTGAACAGCGTACTCGGTGCACTCATGAATGTTTTTTATAACGATTACCCAAAGGCAGATAATGATGCAGGTATTGCAAGGATAAAAACACCTCATGATCAAAATTGCACGGCTACATTAGCCCCGGTAGTAGAACTCACAAATTATGGCACCCAGCCTCTAACGACGGTTAGTATCCATTATCAGGTCGATCAGGGCATACCTGTTGTTTTCAACTGGTCGGGGATTTTGAATCCCGGCGAAACGGGAAGTGTCATTTTGCCAAACATCACTGCTGTTACAGGCCATCACACCTTCACTGCCTATACCACACTGCCCAATGGCGAGCCCGACGGGCATACCTTTAACGACCTGGCATTGAAAGATTTTATTATCGAACCGGCGCTTCCGGTGATTTCGGAATTATTCGAGGGTTTCGAAAGCGGAGTATTCCCGCCCGAAGGCTGGACCGTAAACCCGGCTTCCATCGGTCAATGGGGGATTACGCCCCTGGCAAGGCTAGGCGGAAACAATTCCCTGGCCAGGTGCAATTACAATGATATGTGGACTGGAACTCACTTCGACTTTGAGCTGCCACTACTGAATATTTCGAGCATGTTTAATACCGATTTCAAATTCGATTATGCATATAGAAAGGTTCCCGGTGTGCTTGGCGATTCACTTCAGGTAACCATTTCGCGCGATTGCGGTGAAACCTGGACCACTTTGTTCAACAAAGGCTCCTGGGATCTTGCAACTGTTCCGGGTGTCACCTACGATATGTTTTATCCCGACAGCCCCGACGATTGGAAACGTGCATCCTTTCCTCTCGCTTATTTTGAAGGGTCGATGCTGATCCGTTTTCATGCCGTAAACGGCTATGGGAACATTATTTATATTGACAACATCAATCTCGACCTGCTCACCGGCATCCGGGACGATAAAATCAGTTCTTCGTTTACAGTGTATCCTAACCCTTTTTCTTCTGCCACTACTTTTACTTACAGTCTTGCTGAGCCATCGCAGGTTACGCTATCAGTTTACGACAATTACGGGCGACTGGTCGCAGTGCCGGTACAAGCCTTTCAGAAGCAGGGTGAGCAAAAGGTGATTTGGGACTCACCATATCTGCCGGCAGGGGTATATTACTGCCGGATGCAGGTGGGCAACGACGTATTGTCAATGAAGATGATAAGAATCCGGTAGCCTTGTTCAGGTGAAAGGGGAAAGAAGGTTTATCGGCCTGTGCTGATTCAACGGGCAAGCAACTGAAGCAACCGCCGAAGCACGATTATAAAAGCTAATGAATTTGCTTCATTCGCTTCCGTGGTGTCCTGAAGTAAAAGTACAAATTTAAATTAAAGAAAGTTCTTTTACATGCTGTATAAAAGATGAACGGGTCTCAGCAAATGGATGGGCCTTCGCAATAGCTGTGCAGGCAGATGTTTCAAACTGCCGTTCGGCTGAGCTCACGACGAAGCCTTGCGGTGCTGTAGCCAAAATCTGTGGTATTGAACGGCCAAGGAACTTAACGAAGTGTTCTCACGAATACCTTTAAAAATATACAAGCCATGAGTAAAAGGTGGAATAATCCATCAGGTAAGAATAACGGAGATGAACGCAAGTGAACCGATATTAAGGCTTGGGATTTTTGCAACCAATATCCACAATAAAATGCACATTAACAAAAGGATTGTTCCCGAACTTTCGTAGTCCAATTGTGTACATTACAATACGGTTAGGCAAAAAAAGATTTAAAAACAAGGATAACACATCTGAGTCCGCTCCGATAACCCTATAAAAAAGAAAACCACGGAGCGACGTGCTGAGTGGCACACTGAGCCAGCCGAAGTGCCTGCCGAAGCAGCACAGAGAACACAGAGGCACACAAAGCATTGTTAATCTGCACTATAAACTTGGCGAAACTTCGAAATTCTGTGCCTTCGAGGCGAAAAAAGACTTATCGGAGTGGATTCCGCATTTGATTTATAAAAAAAATATTGGACATATAGCGAATATTGTATATTATATGTGTATCTTTACAGATTGCAAAACACATTCTTAAATTAAACCCAGGATGGCAGTTCCAAATCAAGTGAATGTCCTGTTTTTGAACTTTCCGCTTTTTATCCTCTCCCCCACTTTTTGATTACCACAGCCTCCTTCTTAAATTACTGAATAGACGAAGAAATTGCTTTTTTTGCTTTTCTATTGCTTTAAACATTCACTGGTTATTTGGACAACAGCCATGAAGAATTTAGGCAATGTACGTTCCAATTTTCACATCCCGCCGTAAATCGATAAGTAACAATTCATGAACTTTAATGCGCATACAATTCTAAACAGTTTCACTCTAACCATTAATTTTGAAAAGCTTATGAAAAAATGTAAAAACAATTTCGGAACGCAGGCAGTGATTTTCGTTGCTCTATTGGCTTTCAACTTGCATTTTGCTCCCACTCAAGCTCAGAATGTAATAACTGCGGGTACAAATGTTACAGTAATTGCAGGAACGGTGGTTACCTCAAGCCAAAATCTTTCGGTTCAGAATGGGGCGGGGCTTACCGTTGAAGGAACTTTGATATTAAAGAAAAACCTTGCTAACCTAAACCCAACTTCCAACCTCGGCCTAGGAACTATTGAATTTTCGGGAACAGTACTGCAAGCAATTTCCGGCCAGAATACTATTGGCAGCTTAGTGCTAAATAATGCCTTGGGATTGGATATCGGTGGAAACACAACAATAAACACCATGCTCAACCTCCAAAATGGACACATCAGGCTGGATGCCAACAATCTCTCACTTGGAATTTTGGCAACTGTATCAGGCACCCCTTCGCCAAACTCCATGGTTATAGCTACCGATGCAGGCGAATTGCGAAAAAGATTTTCGGGGTCTGGAAGTTTCACTTACCCTGTTGGCGATAATTCAGGTACAGCCGAATATTCGCCGGTAACGCTCGCTTTTACCGCGGGCTCCTTCGCGGCGGGCAACTATGCTGGTGTTAAGCTTACAAATACGGCATATCCAGGCATGACCGGCAACTACCTGAACCGCTATTGGGCACTCACGCAAAACGGAATCACAGCACCGGTTTATGATGCTTTGTTTCAATATGTAACTGCCGATATTGTAGGCAACGAACCCGATTTAAGTTGTACCCAGGTATTGCCAGCACCTGCTATAACTTACAACCCTACTAACACAACCCTACACCAGCTCACAGCGGACGGATTGACTGGTTTTGGAACGTTTACCGGGGCACAGGCACTGATCGATAAAATAGTAAACCTAAGTTTTCATCTCGAAGGCCTTTATGCAGGCAATGGGTTGATGAACAAAGCCAGGAATGCTACCGGCAATCAATTTGGAGGAAACATTGCCGATAAGGTAAGCGTAGAGTTGCATCAAGGGGCAAATTATGCCACAATTTCATATTCTAATAATAATGTCGATCTAACAACCAATGGAATTGCATCATTCACCATCCCGTCAATTCACAACAGTTCATATTATTTGACCATAAAACACCGCAACAGCGTAACAGTTACCTCGAAGCTGCCTGTTTCCTTTGCGGGAAGTACAATCAATTATAGTTTTGATGCACCCAATAAAGCTTATGGGAACAACCTTAAGCAAATGGGCGATGGGCAGTATGTTGTTTTTGGCGGCGATCCAAACCAAGATGGCGTGGTAAATGGGCTTGATATCACCACAATTGGAAACCAGTGTACATTGTTCGGTGTCGGCTACATAGCCGAAGATAATAATGGCGATGGCATACTCGATGCAATGGATTTGATCATGACCGACAATAATGCTTCCCTTTTTGTTTCGGCCAAATTACCATAACCCACAAAATTTGGACTAGTACGGATCAACCTTTTCTGAGGTTGGGATACTTCCATTTAATAAATTCTCGGTTTTTATTGATAACCAAAGATTTGATGGGTTCATCAAATACCTCCTTTTCACCGTAAAAAGTTA
>CAIRHD010000452.1 GCA_903878265.1 uncultured Bacteroidales bacterium
AGCAAGGTTGAGAAGGAAAACCAAATGTTACACAAAAGCAAAGTATATGTTAATTCACTCGATAAAACTTCTTATGTTTAAATGGAATAACGACTTAGCTATACTTTGTTAACAATGCCTAATCTTTATCCCATTTATGAAATCAATTGTTGGCATAACAATCTTTTTGCAAAGGTATCTAATTAGCTACGTTTTTCAAATAAATCCCTAAACTATACTTAAAAATTCCATATTATTTTTTCTTTTAAAAATGTTGGTCTAAATGGACTCACCCTCCTCACTAAAATCCAATTCCAAATTTGTATCCAGGAGCATTTTTGATTCAGCAGCAGGCAATTCCTCAAATGATTTCAGTTTTGCATTTATCTTTTTTGTCCTGGCTCCTACCAATTCGTCAATATCCTCGCTGGCACGGTTTATTTTTTCCTGAGCTTTTTTCAAAATATCGCCGAATTTTCCGAATTCGGTTTTAACGGCACTCAGTGTTTTCTTGATTTCTCCGCTGCGTTGTTCCAAAGCCATTGTTTTATAACCAAACGAAATGGTGGAAAGTATTGCCGACAAGGTTGTTGGCCCGGTGAGTATTATCTGGTATTCGCGCTGCAACAATTCCATCAAAGCAGGGCGGCGTACAGCCTCGGCATACAAGCCTTCTATTGGCAAAAACAGCAAGCCTATTTCAGTAGTATCGGGAGGGTTTATGTATTTTTCATGAATATCACGGGCGGCTTTTTTAATCGCATTTTCCAAAGCTTTGCCTGCAAGTTCGGCAGTAACCGTATCGCTGGCATCGTAAGCGGCAAGCAAGGTGTAATAATCTTCGATTGGGAATTTTGAATCCACAGGCATTAGCAATATTTTGTTTTCCTGGTTTTGCTGTGGAATTTTTATCGCGAATTCAACCCTGTTGTTTGTCCCTTTTTTGGTAATCGAGTTTATTTCGTATTGCTCAGGGGAAAGCAATTGTTCGAGTATGTTCGACAACTGGATTTCGCCCAAAATTCCACGCGTTTTTACGTTGCTCAGCACTTTTTTCAAATCGCCGACACCAATAGCCAATTGTTGCATTTCGCCAAGGCCTTTATGTACGGTTTCGAGTCGTTCGCTTACCAAATTGAATGATTGCGTGAGGCGGGTTTCAAGGGTTTTTTCAAGCTTTTCATCAACAGTGCGGCGCATTTCCTCCAATTTTTGCTCGTTGCTTTCCTGCATCGACTTTACCGATTTTTCGAGGGTGGTTTTAATTTCGCCTAACTTTTCGTTGCTGGCCCGGTTTTGGGTTTGCTGGTTTTTGTCGAATTCGCCAAATTGCTCCCTTAGCCTTTCCCTGTAATCCTTCAGAGCATCACTAAGTTCCGTTTTAAACACATCGAGGTTGCCTTTTAAATCAGTCCGGCTCTCCTTGCTATTGCTGTCGATACTGTTTTTAAACGCTACAAGCTTTTCCTCGATGGTACGGCGGATGGATTCCAGCTTTTCCTCGTTTGTGCTTGTAAGTTTTGCCAACTGATCCGAAAAAGTTATTGTAAATGTGTTCAACTGCGTGCCAATTTCTTGTCTTAAACCAGCCGAAATTTCTGCATTTTCTTTGCGGTTGATGATAAATTCGGATTTCAGGCTGCTTTCGGTGTCTTGCAGTTGTCGGCTAAGTTCCGAATTGAAAAACTTAACTTCCTTCAAGTCGTTAGCCCATTCATTCTTTCCTGGTTTTAAGGCAAGAAAAATATTGATAATGAGCAGGATCACTATTACTGAAAGTAAAATGGTTGTGAGGGTCATGGGTGTGTTTAGTTTTTGGGTTGTGGTATTATTTGGGAAATTCTATTTATTGTGGGGAGTCAGAAGGCAGAAGTTTCCCCGAAAACTTCATTTATATTTGAGAGCATGGCTTTGTTGACCAATTTCATTTCTTCAGATATTTTCCATTGATAGAACCTAATCTTTATTGGCTCTTTCGTCCAGCTTCGGCCTTCCAGCTTCCGGCTATTTAAAAACCATTTCTCTTCAATTTGTGGTAGAACTATAAATACCGGTTCTATAATTCCTGTTCTGGCGTCAAGATCAACTTTGTTATATTTCTTTTTTCCAAAACAATATTTTTCATACAGGTTGCAAGAGCAAAGCAAATCCTGCGCCATTATTATTTATGTCTGCTTACGCAAAGATATTAGGTTTCGCATCACAAGCAAATCAAATTGACATATAATTAGGAAGTGTTGCCATGAAAATCAGATAATCATATGCATGGCGAAAGCTCATGTTGTCATATTCCTCACATTCCAAAAACTAATATCCACCAATTGCAACCTTTATATAGCTGGTTTGTTTACTTTTACCCGTTCAAAATTTATGGAAAAACAGTTTGATATACTTCCACTCAACGATTGGTTGCCAATCGAAAATTTCCCTTTGGTGATTAGTGGGCCTTGCAGTGCCGAAACTTACAATCAGGTTATGGATACCGCCCATCAATTGGCAGCCATCCCTCAAGTAAAAGTTTTCAGGGCTGGATTGTGGAAACCTCGTACCCGCCCTACTACTTTTGAGGGTGTTGGCAATATTGGTCTGGAATGGCTTACCGAAGTACGCAAGCAGACCAGACTATTAACTGCCGTTGAAGTTGCTCGTCCCGAACACGTTGAGGCATGTTTGAAACACAAAGTGGATATACTTTGGTTGGGTGCGCGAACAGTGGTAAACCCATTTTCGGTTCAGGAATTAGCCGAAGTTTTACAAGGTGTTGACATCCCGGTAATGGTGAAAAACCCACTTAATCCCGATGTTTCCCTTTGGATTGGCGCACTCGAAAGGCTGAATAAATCCGGTATCCGCAAATTAGTTGCCATCCATCGTGGATTTTATTACTACCACCATGCGCTTTACCGCAACCAGCCGATGTGGGAAATCCCGATTGAACTGCAACGACGTGTTCCCGGTTTGCCAGTTATTTGCGACCCAAGCCATATCAGCGGCCGCCGCGACCTGTTGTTGGCAGTAAGCCAAAAAGCGCTCGACCTCGAAATGTCGGGGTTGATGATAGAATCGCATTGCAGCCCGGATAATGCCTTGACCGATGCAAATCAGCAAATTACGCCAGTAGCACTTACGGAATTGATTGCTTCGCTGGTTGTTCGGCAAAGCAAAGGCGACACAGCATTTGAAACCAAGCTCGAAATTTTAAGGCGCGAAATTGACAAAATGGATGCCGAATTGCTGGATATCTTGAGCAAGCGCATGAAAATTGTTGGAGAAATAGGCCAGTATAAAAAGGAGAACAATATTACTATTCTACAAATACAACGTTGGAGCGATATTTTTTACGACCGCCTGAACCTGGGTTCACGCATTGGGCTTAGCCACGAATTTCTTGTACAACTGTTGCAGATAATTCATGAGGAATCTATTCGCAAACAGGAGAAAATAATGGAGTAGGTTTTAGGATTTTGGGGTTGGGGGTTAGTGAGTCTTGCTAAGAGAATTATCCAAACATTAAAACCTACAACCATTTTCCATTAACTATTTTCTATTTTCTAATAACTAACCCCACCTTACATCCACTTTTTCCATTTAAACATATAAATAAAGCCTCCCGAAATAAATAGCATAGTTCCCATCAATACCCAAAAAGTATTGGTGTCGTTCATAAACGGCAATTTTACGTTCATACCATAAAGACTTGCTATAAAGGTAAGCGGCAGTAAAATTGACGAAATCAGGGTAAGCGCTTTCATTATCTCGTTGCTGCGGTTGGTTTGCATGGAGTCAAACGTTTTCGACAGGCCTTCGATCAATTCTTCATAGTCTTCGATCATATCCCACATTTTCTGGTAATAGTCGAGGATATTGCCCCAGTATTCTTCCATATTTTCAGCATAACCTTCAATTTGCCCTGATTCAAATTTCTGGAAAAGCCTGAGCTGAGGTTTAAAAATTGTGTTCAACAAAATCATGTTGCGCCGGGTAAGCGAAATGCGCTCAATGGTTTTTTCGGCTTTTTTGCCAAACAGTTCGCGGTTAATAAGTTCAAGTTCAATACCTAATTTGCTGATAAGCGAAAGGGTTTCCTGCATCAATTTTTCCAACACTTTGTACAACAAGGCATCCGAAGTGCCAGCCTCGAGTATTTCGTAAGGGTCATTCATTTCTTTTGCGCTGTTGAACAGGCTGCTCACCACCCAATGCGGTTTGCCGATCGTAATAATATAGCCTTCGCCCCAGAAGATTTTTACCTCTTTGGTTTTAAGGAAACGGTTCCAACGGTCATAATGCGGGAAATGCAGGATTAGAAAATAGTAGTCATCGTAAACGTCGATCTTAGGTCGTTGATTCACACTCCGGCAGTCTTCAATATCAAGGGGGTGGAAGTGAAAGTTGTCTTTCAAAAATCCAAGATCCTCATCAGATGGATCTTCAATATAATGCCACTTAATCGTGCCTATTTTTATAGTCTGAATCATAGGTTTCCTGTTTTATGATCGTAAGCAATGATGAATTTTACATTCCTGCGTTTGTTTTGAAATAGACCGCGAAGGTAAGCCAATTATCCTTTGCAAAAGTTATTATTAGGATTGATTAATACTGTGCTAACCCCAAAATGCTCAATCGAAAAATTTCTCCTATTCAACATGCCCTGCACGCCAAATCCGACCTTGATAATATCAATATTTTAAAATTCCTTGTTTTTTTATCATGCCAATACTTTCGGACAGGTACATTTTTTTAGCGGACAATGAGAAACCATTATCCGCTAAAAATTAATTTGTGTCCTTACATTTGCCCCGATTGAGAAATCACTTCTCTGTATCCGACTAATTATGAGATTAGTACACTCAAAATAGTCGGGATGACTGGATTCGAACCAGCGGCCTCTTCGTCCCGAACGAAGCACGCTACCAGACTGCGCTACATCCCGTTACAAAAACAAACTTTTTAACGCAAACAAGGTTTATGTCCCATGCTGTAAAGTCGTTTTTATGGGACAAAAGTAAAGAAATATTGGCTTGCTGCACCCCAAATCAAAATATTTTAGGCAATTTACAAGGTCTCGGATAAATCTTGCCCGACTTTCTGCCATCAATCTAATAATAATCTTGATAAATATATCCTATATAATCGTACTTTTACATTCCTATTCAACCACAATGATCAAATTGGGCTTTATACAAACTTGCGCTATTAGGAAACAGGTTTTAAAAAAGGGAGCAACTGCTTTCATCCTCTTATTATGCATGGCTTTCGCGGTTCGTGGGCAATCCAGGCAATTTATACGTTATGCCGAGGAGGAGGGCTTGACGAACACTTTGGTTAAATCGGTAACTACCGATAAAAATGGCTTTGTATGGATTGCTACCGATGACGGGATTTTTAGGTTCGATGGCCATAATTTTATTCACATCCACGACGAATTGCCCAGCCAATATGTAAAATCGGTAATCTGTATCAGCACTGGCGATATAATTGCCTCTACCGACCTGGGAGTGGTAAGAGTTGAAAGCAGTCCTCAAACATGGAAGGTTTCAATTATAAAAATGGGGTCAATCAAAGAAATCGACTCCTTGCTGTCGTACCCAAAAACAATTTACAAGGATCGAAAAGGTGTTTCGTGGATTAGCGACAACCATAAAATATACAGATTAAAAGGCAATTCGATTCATTCTTATACTACTAACAATAAAGCGTTTAGCAATAATTTTCAGCGCTCCTTTTCGTTTGTGGAAGATGGTTTCGGAAATTTATACAGCTTTTCGGAAGCAGGTTTTGTTTTTTGGTACGACACTATCAATGACCGCTTTATTGAAATAATTCTTCCTCAACGCTTGATGAATATTCAAAGCGTTGTTCACGATAGCCTTGGCACGATACTCGTAGCCACCCACAGTGGTATTTTCGAACTTCAGTTCGCCAAAAATGCGGCCTGTGAAAAAATGAAGCTTCTAAAAACAGGAATTGAAGCATCCTATTTAATACGGCTTCCGAATGGTGATTTTTTGGCAGGTACTTGGGCAAATGGACTATTTGAGATTATAAAAGATGGCCAAGATTATATTTTCTCCCAAGTTTTGGATTTTCCCGGCAAAAACGTGAACCACCTTTGGCTGGCCGACGATGGAAACATCTGGATTGGTTCCGACAATGGGTTGTTCCTTATGAAAACCTTTCTGTTTGGGGCACCTTATCAGGAATTGTCAAGTACCTATATTCAAAATGTGAACGAATTTCCTGATGGCAGGATATGTTTCACCGATGGCGAAAAGGTTATTGTTGCTTATACGGGCACTGAAAGCAGGACGCAAATACTGAAAAAATCAAAAACCACCATTTTACAGGCACTTCCTGTGCAAAACGGTATTTGGTATTCGGATGTGGGAGCGAAAATCTGGTTTGAAAACAATCGCGGATCCGTAGTTCGAACCTTCGATTTCAAAACTTTTGGGAACGCGGTATTCCACTTGATGGCCGATAACAACGGAAATATCTGGGCTTGCCAGGATGCCAACTCATCGCTGATTTGCATTTCTTCAAATTTCGTGGTGAAACAATATGGTGCAAACGAGGGCATTACCTCCCGCCCATTGACCACAACTCTTGATAAGCTGGGAAAAGTTTTTGTTGGCTGCATGTCCGACACAGCTTTCCTCTTTGCTTACAATATAGCTCGCAACAGGTTTGAAAACCTAAGCAAGCCACTTATCTTCGACAGGAATAACGATATAAATGTCAACGATATGGCTTTTACCAACAAATCGGCGCTTTGGATCGGGACATCCTTTGGGTTAGTAAAACTTGAAAACAATGCATTCGTCAGGATAAAAATGGGCGATATGACATCCGATGCCGTTAAAGCAGTGGCAGTTGACCAAAATGGCAATGTATGGTTTGGAAATAGCCTAGGTTTGCACCAATTGATTGGCGAGGACCTTTTTTCGTTTGACGAACGTACCGGTATGCCTTCAAAATCAATAAATTACCGCTGTATCCATATTGATGGGAAAAATCGGGTTTGGGCCGGTACAGTGAGCGGCATGGTAGTTTCATCACCTATTACAACTCCTGTTAAAACTATTACGCCAATCATCCTCGACTTATTGATCAACAACAGCTATTCTATCCCCTTCGAGCCAAAAGGAGCATATTTCAACGACAAATCGTTTGTAACAATAAAAATAGGGATTCCCGATTACCCGGTAAAATACCTAAAGGCCGAGATGTTTCTCGAAGGTCAGGATAGTGTCTGGGTTTCAATAAACAAATCGAACGAAATAATATTAGCCAACCTCAGCCCCGGCAAATACAAGTTATTTATCAGGGCCAAACAATATGGCAATTTTGTTTACAGCAAACCCTTGGAATGGGAATTTACCGTTAAACGAATATGGTATTTTCGTTGGTGGGTGTTACTTTTAGCAACAGTGGCTTTAGGTGGTTTGTTTTGGTTTGGTATAAAATGGTACACCGACAAATTAAAAAGGGACAACGAAAACCTTGAAAATGCAGTTGCCGAAAGAACTCAGGAAATAAGGGCGCAAAAAGGGCAATTAGAGACTCAAAGCAAGAAAATCAAACTGAAAAACGATGAGCTGGAGCAGACCAATATCGAATTGCAATCGGCAAAAGCAAGGGCCGAAGAAGCTTCGGAAGCCAAAAGCAAATTCCTTTCGGTAATGACCCACGAACTCCGTACACCAATGAATGCGGTTATCGGTTTTTCGCATCTGCTTATCCAAAACAACCCACGGTTAGATCAATTGGACGACTTGAAAACCCTGCGTTTTTCGGCAGAAAACTTATTGGCGCTAATTAACAATATACTGGATTTCAACAAAGTAGAAGCAGGAATGCTTAGCTTGGAGCAAATTGATTTCGATCTTAAAAATATCATCGAAGAGATAATTTCGACCATGATGCCTCGTGCAAGGCAACGGAACATCAATTTGCATTACAACTACGACGACAAACTGCCGGTGAGCGTTGTTGGCGACCCTTTGCGCTTATCGCAAATAATCAATAACCTGTTGAGCAATGCGTTAAAATTTACCGAAAATGGAATTGTGGTAATTGATATAAAGTTGAATTCCAAAATTGGGTCAGATGTACTGATCGACTTTTCGGTGAGTGACACAGGAATTGGCATGGACGACAGCACATTAACCACTATTTTTGAGGCATTTACACAGGCAAGTTCCGAAACTTCGCGAAAATATGGCGGCACCGGGCTTGGGCTGGCCATTACCCAAAAACTCATTGAACTTTATGGCAGCAAGATTCATGTAGAAAGTGAAATAGGCAAAGGCACCCGCTTTTATTTTTCCATCAACTTTGCCCAATTGACCAATGCTTCCGACGAAGTAATGAACAAAGAAGCTGAATACGAGTTTACACCTTTTTCCGGACAGAATATCTTGCTTGTTGAAGACAATAATGTAAACAAGATTATAGCAAAGAAATTTCTTGCAGCCTGGAAACTGAACGTAGAAACTGCCGATAATGGGGTTATAGCTTTAAAAAAAATGCAGCTCCAAGCTTATGACCTGGTGCTAATGGATTTGCAGATGCCGGAAATGGATGGATATCAGGCATCAACAGCCATTCGCCGTTTCGGTGTCGAGCCTTATGTTTCCATTCCGATTATTGCACTTACTGCAGCTTCGAAAGCCGATGTATATGAAAATGTTTTCCTTTCGGGAATGAACGATTTTATCTCAAAACCTTTCAACCCTATCGATTTGCACGAAAAAATAAAAAAACATATTGGCTGACGGCATTAGTAAATATTGTTCCGAACACAAATAATGAAATGTGAATCACAGATTTTAAAAAACAAACTGTTTTTACAAACCGACCAAAATGAAACAATCATCCTTTAGGCAACGATATTTTATACTAAACAACAAGTAATATTAACCCTAAAAATTTCTTCCCATGAAAAACCTTTTTCGTGTAACCGGAATTATTGTGTTTATACTTTTTACCGTTTGGGTTCCATGCCGTTCGGCCACCGAAAACAAGGCGACAATTGTAAATGACACACTTGCCGATGATTCGTTACAAAAGTGTAAAAACGTGGACAAAAAAAATACGATCAAACAAGCTGAAGCTATGGTAACAAGAGTTGTTTCCTTGAACAGGTTTAGGGGGCAAAATATGGTGCGTTTTGGCGACCTCATCAACATCAAAGTGAAAAACCTTGATGCTTTGTTCGAACAACAGGATACTTGCCAAGCAAAAATGAAGTCCGACACGCTTTGTCCGATCGTTTTGTTTATAAACGGCGTTGAGGCCAACGACATAAAGGCTTACAGCATCAACAGGGATTCATCAACGGTTATGTTTCGGCTCGACAGGAATTCTGCTTCTGTTAAAAAAGTCCATTTCGATTACCTTTGGTCTTCCGTTCTGGTAACTTTTAGCGTTGGTTTGCAAGGTGGCGAAGCGGTGCCTATTGATCCGAAAATGCCAAAAATATATTTTAAATATATTACCAACCTTTCCTTTTTCATAATTATATCAATGGTTCTGGTGGTGATCGGTATTTTCGCTCGCCTTGTGAAGAAAACGAATTTAATACGCCTTACCGATAAAAAGAGCAGGTTCAGCCTTGGATTGGCACAACTTTTATTTTGGGTGTTCCTAATCGCAATCGCCTTTCTTTATATTTGGATCACCACAACCGAAATGTACCCCATTACAGGAAGTGTACTTGTGTTGCTCACTATAAGTCTATCCACATCTGGTGGTTCGCGTCTGGTTGATAAAGCGCGCGATCCAAACCGGATTTTTGAAGAGTCAAAAGAAGGGAATTTCTTTAAGGACATCCTTTCGGATGATGCCGGCTACAGCGTACACAGGGTGCAAATGGTTATTTGGACCATAATTTTGGGGATAATTTTTATTCACGAAGTGATTGTTGAACAACGGATGCCGCAATTCGACACCAACCTTTTGCTGCTCATGGGCATTAGCTCGACCGGATATGTTGGTTTAAAATCCATAGAAACGTTTCGATCAGAAAAGGACAAGGCTGAAGCAATAATTAAAAAAGAAGATGAAAGCAAAAACAAGGAAGGTGCAAAACCCACAGACAACAATAATGGCTCTTAAAATAGCAAAGCCTGATTAGAGATAAACGTAGTTGCGTGGAAAACTAAAAGTTGGTCTTAGGAATGGTTTTTCAGATAAATGGTTTTCTGCAACTGAACATCTTTCATCAGTCAAAACACAGCTTTAATGAACAAGAAGGGCCAAAATAGTGTTTTTATTGTTGAAACACAAGTAAATACATTTTCCCCACCACAAAACAGCATGGTAAAACATAATTTTCGAGCTCATCTTTCCATGCTGGCAGCTACCTTGCTTTTTGGGGTCAATTATTGGATTGCAAAGGGATTGATGCCAAACCACCTGGTGCCTATGCAGATTATTTTCCTGCGAGTGCTCGGTACCTTAATTATTTCGTGGGCAATTCAACTAAGCATAAAGGAACTGAGAATACTACGGATTGAGCGCGCCGATTATCCACGGTTGGTCATTAGCAGTTTGCTGGGTGTGGCAATAAACCAAATGTTGTTTTTTACTGGATTGAACCACACAACCCCAGTTGACGCTGCCATCATCAATTCGGTGAACCCAATATTAGTTCTTTTATTCGCCGCATGGTTACTGAAAGAGAAAGTCAGCTCCACAAAGTTGGCCGGCATACTGCTTGGGGCTACCGGTGCAATGATTTTAATTTTCTTTGGCAACCCACTTTCGTTGAAAGGCGGTCATTTATACGGAAATATTTTTATTGTTGCCAATACTACTATCTGGAGTTTATACCTTGTCATTTCCAAGCCTTTGATGGTGAAATATAACCCCATTTTACTGATGCGCTGGATTTTTCTTATTGGGTTTATTGGAGTTGTCCCATTCACTTTTCAACAAGCCCTTCAGATTGATTTTAGCTCGTTTGATTCGTTTACCTGGTTTGCCGTATTGTATATTATAATCGGCACAACCTTTTTGGCGTATTTTTTCATCACTTATTCTTTAAAACGCCTGTCGTCGTCAGTGGTTGCATATTACACTTATCTTCAGCCCGTTCTGGTGGCTGTTATTGGCATAATGCTTTTCGCCGAAAGAATTTCGTGGGTTAAGATTGCAAGCTCGATTTTTGTTTTTCTGGGGATATATTTTGTAACACGGCCCAAAAGAGTACGATAACACATTTCGCTAAAAGAAAGTTGGAACATACAGAAAAAAAGGGAACGGCAATAAAGCGAAAGGAAAAGGGAAATCAAACAATTGGAGCCCGATTTGGGATTTTGCTCAATGTGCAAGGATCAAGGATACCAAACTTTAATCCTCCAAATCACTATTGTCTATTGGCTTTTTTGATGCTGGTAACGAAGGTTTTGCAGGTTTGTACGCAGGCTTTGGCTCAGATTTGGGTTCAGGTTTGGCTTTCGGTGTTTCTATCTCGTTCTCAGCAGATTTTGGTTTTCTGGGCCTGAGTTCCCTGGTTCGTGTAATTTTATAGTCGCGCTGTTCTGTGAACTTGTTTCCTTTTGATGGTTCACGTTGAGGTTGATTCTCAACTGGAGTTTCAAGAACGGAAACTGCATCAACACTTTCCGTATTAGATGGCACAAATTCAAAAGCGCTTTTCTTGACAAAACCTTGTTCGCCCCTTTCTTCGATTCGGGTAACTGGTTTTAATTTTACTTTTTCTACTTTACGGCGGTCGGGCCTATCTTCTTTACGGAAGCTGTTATCACCGGCCGGCCTTTCAGTATTTCTGAAGTTTTTATCCCCATCAGGTTTATCGCGGCGAACAAAACTTTCATCTCCATTTTCGGTGCGTGGTTTGTATTCGCGTGGTTTAAATTCACGCGATTTGAATTCGCTTTTTCCAAAATCATTTTCTCTTCTTGAAGGTCTTTTTTCTGTGTTTTCACCTTCTTTGCTCTCGAAACGCGGAGATTTTCTTTCAACGTTTTCGCTTCGTGGCTTAAATTCGCGCGGCTTAAATGGCAGTGGTTCCATTTCTTCCATTTCTGGAGCTTCTTTG
>CAIRHD010000453.1 GCA_903878265.1 uncultured Bacteroidales bacterium
CTTTCGCGCACTGCACATATTACGGTTTCTGTTTCGGGCATTGCCACTGTTGAGGTTGTGCTCGAACAGTCAGGGGCTGATACCTTGCTCAACCTTACTTTATTGCCTGAAGGATTGTTTAACGGCACGGGTCTGAACAAAGCACAAAACGCAACTGGCGATCAATTTGCGGGCAATATTGCCGATCAGGTTACCATAGAAGTACACGCGTCAATAACACCTTACGAACTGGTTGCCCCTGCCATGCTTACCGACCTTAACACCCTTGGCGTTGCAACTGCTGTTCTGCCAGCATCGCTCAATGGCCTGTATTATATAGCAGTAAAACATCGCAACAGCATAGAAACCTGGTCGGAGACCCCGGTTATGTTCGGAAATGGATCGGTTGCTTACAATTTTACCGATGCACAAACCAAGGCTTATGGGGCAAACCTGAAACTGAGTTCGGGCAAATATGTGTCCCCAACCGGTGATGTGAACCAGGATGGTATTATTGATGCTTTGGATTTGATTGCCATTGATAACCTTGCTGCTGGTTTCGGCACCGGCTATGTGCCTGAAGACCTGAATGGCGACGGGGTGATAAATGCCGTTGATATACTTATTGCCATAACGAATGCAGCCGAATTTGTTAAAACTATTAAGCCTTAAACCAATCAGTTAAACTGAACGAAAACGCTGTTCCAAATGATGGGCAGCGTTTTTTTATTGATAAGATTTGATACTAAGGTAAGGTAAATGGTTGATGGGGTTGAATTGTTTATCGCTTGGAAGCACATTTACATCGAACCAAAGCACATTAACATCAAATTAATGGCCATTTACATTGAACTAAAACACATTTACATCGAACTATAAGATATTTACATCGAACTATAACACATTCACATCAAACTATAGTAGGTTTACATCGAACTATAGGATATTTACATCGAACTAATGACCATTTACATCGAACTAATGGCCGTTTACATCGAACTATATGACATTTACATTGAACTATATGACATTTACATTAAACTATAGCACATTTACATCGTACTACAGGATATTTACATCAAACTATAGCACATTTACATCAAACTATAAGATATTTACAATAAACTATAGCACATTTACATCGAACAAATTGGCATTGACATCAAACTATAGCACATTTACATCGAACTATAGGATATTTACAATGAACTATAAAACATTTACATCGAACAAAATGGCATTGACATCAAACTATAGCACATTTACATCGAACTATAGGATATTTTCAAGCAAATTGGATTTCGATATAAAACTTTTTACCTAAGCAAAACCAGCGAACCGCCTTAACCAGTGGGAGGTGTGATGGTAGGGGAGGAGTTTTATGTATGGCTGGGGAATGATGATGTTGTACACTAAAAAGGGTTTTACCCCACTTGCGGCAGAATGGAAGGTGTACGCCATCAGGGGGAATTTAATGCAGCAGGATAATAATTTAAAAGTGGAGGATGTTACGAAAAGTGGTATATCTTTGCTGATATAAACGAGTTAGCGGTCATTGTAAAAGGACAACACAACTAAAATCAATGCTACTACTTATCAATATTTCATTATAAGACAAATATTTATTGAATATAATTTATTATCTATTGTTTATCAATAAATATATATTATATTTGCGGCATAATTTAAACTCTTAACAATTATGTCAAAAACAAACAACTTCGTATTTATTGTCTTAAATATTGTTTCTTGGGTCATATTCGTTGGCTTATGCATTGAAGCCGGAGGCTTGATAGTCAATTTTATTATCAGTTTGTACAAGCCCGGATTTGTCCAAAATTTATATCAAAAGTTGGATTTAAGTGAAATGTATGAACGTAGTAAATGGGCTTTTTTCAGTATGTATAGTTTTATCCTGGTCATCTCGATTTTGAAGGCAGTACTGTTTTATGTGGTCATCAGATTAGTGAGTAAAATTAATTTGACAAAACCCTTCAATAGCTTTGTGTCGAGACAGATTTCTTTAATGAGTTATTACACTTTTTCAATAGGAATCTTGAGTTACATTGCCCGTGAAGCAGCAAAAAGTTTGCAACATCGGGGATATGTTATTGACAGCTTAAACCAGTTCTGGGCAGACAGTCAAGCATTTATATTGATGGCGGCAGTAATTTATATAATTGCAACTATTTTTTCAAGGGGAGTTGAAATCCAAAACGAAAATGATTTAACCGTATAAGCTATGCCAATCATTGTAAACTTAGATGTGATGATGGCAAAGCGGAAAATTTCTCTGAATGAACTTTCTGAAAGAGTTGATTTGACATTATCTAACCTTTCAATCTTAAAGACTGGAAAGGCAAAAGCAATCCGTTTTAGCACATTAGATGCAATTTGTAAAGCCATAGACTGTCAACCAGGTGACATTCTAGAATACATTAATGACAACAAAAAAACAACGAACCGCTAAATAGCACTTAAACGCATTCGTGCGCCCCAAAGCCAAATAGCAGCCGCACATTTTCCCACAACTGCGGTTTAAGTTTGTGTTGAATCCTATCGGTAAGTCATACCATTTTGGTTGCATATTTTAGCTTAAATATCCCATTTAAAGTCATTTGTGCCTAATTTACAGATATTTATATCCACAGCCAAAAATAGTTCGATAAAAAAAGTAATTTTGCGGTTTCAAACTATTTCGCTGTTTATGCTTACATTCATCTAACTTACTAACTTTACAAAGTACAATGAAATCTTTTTTTACAATTGCTTTACTCTCAATCTTAAGTATCCCGTGTTCATTTCTTCAAGCCCAGGACAAATCTGCTGTCCCAACTCTAATTGGAACCGGGGTTTACACCGGAGAAACACTGCCTTTGAAAGATCTTCCAGCCATTACACCTGCTGAGTATCAAATCATGCAGGAAAAAGCAGATCAAAAACTGCTCAACAAAAAGTTAAGGCTGAGGTCATATCCCTTTAGCGAAACCGCATTGCCAAAAGGGCCGGATGCCGTTTGGCAAAAAACAATGGGGGTAAATGGCTCGCAAAAAGCGCCACTCGTAAATTTCGATGGACAAACATCGCCTTATTATCCACCTGACTGTAACGGAGTTGTTGGGCCTAACCATTATATGCAGACCATCAATTCAACATATGCCATCTACAACAAATCGGGCACATTGGTTGCCGGTCCCACCAATATGAACCTCCTGTTTGGAACAGTAACAGGTTCGGGTTGCAACGATGGCGATCCGCTGATACTTTATGATGAACAGGCAAGCCGGTGGCTTGCGGTAGAGTTTTCCATTTGCGGAGCGAATGATTATATGTTAATTGCAGTTTCCACCACCAGCGATCCTACCGGAACATGGAATAAATACTCTTTTGATGTTGCTGATATGCCTGATTATGAAAAATTTGGAATATGGCAGGATGGATACTATATGGGCGATAACAATAGTGCCAGTAACGATATTTATGTCTTTCAGCGTTCGGTAATGCTTGCCGGTGGTGCAAGTCCCGGCATGGTGGCTTTTAAAAACCCTAACCGTCCCACTTCAATAGATGGGTTTATGTGTGTGCCTCCTGCGGATAATGATGGAGCGTTTGCACCAACCGGTGCCCCGGGTATTTTTGTTGCTTTTAATGATGATGCCATTGCAGGAGGAGCAGACCAATTGTGGATATACGAGTTGGCGGTAAACTGGACCACACCTGCCTCCTCGACATTTAGCAGGGTACAGCAATTGGCTGTTTCAGCTTTCGACAGTAACTTTGGTGCCGATTGGACCAACATAGCCCAACCGGGCACTACCCAGCAATTGGATGCGATACCACAAGTGATAATGAACATACCGCAATACAGGAATTTTGGAACCTATCAAACACTTGTTTGTTGCCATTCGGTGGATGTGGATAATACTGACCATGCCGGCATAAGATGGTACGAATTGCGTAGAGGCACGCAAACTTCGGGAAACTGGTCCATAAGGCAACAGGGTACCTATGCCCCGGATGCCAATTCAAGGTGGATGGGAAGTATCGCTTTAAATGGCTCAGGTAAAATAGGGCTGGGATACTCAATATCAAGTAGTACAGTTTATCCGGGGATTCGATATACAGGTCAGTCTGGTGCGGCATACAGTGCCGGAACTGGAGTGCTTGATATTCCTGAAACAGTGATACAAACGGGTGCCTATTCACAAACTGCTGCCGAACGTTGGGGCGATTATTCTGCTATATCAATTGATCCTTTGGACGACCAGACTTTTTGGTTTACAACCGAATACATCGGGAGCGGTGGTGCGCGGAAATCAAAAATTGCATCATTCAAATTAGCCAACGATCCATTAGTTACAACTCTGGCTGCTACCGCAATAACCTCTTCTACCGCAACCCTTAACGGAAGTGTAAACCCAAATGGTTTGAGCACAACATACTATTTCCAGTATGGTACAACGATCAGTTACGGTACAAATACCACTACTGTTTCGGCAGGTTCGGGTTCAAGTACTATTGCAGTGTTAGCATCAATAACGAGCCTTATTCCAGGAACAACGTATCATTTCCGGCTTGTGGCTACCAACAGCGATGGAACTGCCAATGGAAGCGATCTGTTGCTTACACCAGGTGCGGCAACCGTATCCACTACCGCGGCATCTTCTATTGCTATGAATTCTGCTACTTCCGGTGGGTCAGTTACCCTTGAGGGTGGCTCTACTGTTACTGCCCGTGGAGTTTGCTGGAATACAAGCATCAACCCGGTTGTTACTGGCTCGCACACAACTGATGGTGCTGGGCTAGGGTCCTTTACAAGTTCAATTACCGGTTTGACTGCAAATACCACTTATCATGTAAGAGCTTATGCAACCAATGCTAACGGTACTTTTTATGGTGAAGATCTCACATTCAATACACTTTGTGGGATATTTACTTTACCCTTCACCGAAAGTTTTACCAATGCTGTAATTCCAAACTGTTGGTCACAATTAGATAATCAGGGGAATGGCCAAGTCTGGCAATTTGGGGTAATTACAGGCTATACACCACTTCCGGCGCTTACAGGTAATTATGCTTATCTTAACAGTGATGCTTATGGGACCGGAAATTCGCAAAATGCAGATTTGATAACACCCACGCTGGATCTTTCAGGGTATGCAACTGTTAACTTGGCATATAAACATTATTTCAGATTTTATACCGGCTCATCCGCTAAAGTATATTATAGCACCAACAATGGTTCGACCTGGACTCTTTTATCAACTTATACTGCAACAAGCAGCCCAAACCCAACGGCCATAAGTCAAGCCGTAAATGCAGTGGCAGGCTCTTCGGCAGTCCGTTTCAAATGGAACTATACAGGAGCTTACGGCTACTACTGGGGCATTGACGATGTAAATGTTACCGGGACTATTTTATTGCCAACGGTTACAACCACTGCTGCTTCGGCAATTGCGGCCACCACTTCAACTTCGGGTGGGAATGTAACTGCTGCCGGAAGTTCAACGGTTACGGCCAGGGGTGTGTGCTGGGCAACCACTGCAAACCCTATCGCTACAGGGAGCCATACCACGGATGGCTCTGGAACAGGTGTATTTACCAGTGCTATAACTGGTTTGAATTCTGCGACACTTTATCATGTGAGGGCTTATGCTACAAACACTTCAGGAACATCCTACGGAAGTGATCTACAGTTTACCACCCTGGCTTCACTTCCTGTTATAAGCACAACAACCCCAACTACAATAACAACAACAACGGCTTCATCGGGTGGAAATGTATCGGGCATGGGAGGTGCCACTGTTACGGCACGTGGTGTTTGTTGGGCAACCACTTTAAATCCAACAATAGCAGGAAGCCACACGACCGATGGTTCAGGATTGGGGGTATTTACCAGTGCTATCACAAGTTTGATTCCCAATACGCTTTACCATGTAAGGGCTTTTGCCACCAACAGTAATGGTACAGCTTATGGCAGTGATTTACAGTTCACAACTGCTGCGGCTCCAACCCTCAATGTTACACCCTCCAACCAGAATGTATCTTCGGTAGCTGGCAATACGACGTTTACTGTTACTTCAAATACTACATGGACAGTGGTGTGTGATGCAGTATGGTGTTCGGTGCCAGCCTCCGGAACAGGAAATGGACCTGTCGCAGCCATTTATACAGTTAACACCTCCGTGATTTCACGTACAGCACACATTACTGTTACGGTTACCGGACTTGCACCTGTTACAGTTACTGTTACCCAAGCAGGAGCCACGCCAACTTTGACAGTTACCCCACCCATTCAAAATGTTACGCATCAATCAGGGGCAACGGCTTTTGATGTACTATCCAATACAAATTGGAGTGATGAAAGTGATGCTGTGTGGTGTACTGCAACCCCAAGTGGCTCCGGAAATGGGACAATTACTGCAACCTACCTCGAAAACACTGGGTATGTTTCCCGCACCGCACATATTACGGTTTCCGTTTCGGGCATCCCATCGGTGGAAGTTGCATTGCAACAGTCGGGTGCCGATACTTTGCTCACGGTTACACTATTCCCAGAGGGATTGTTCAATGGAACAGGTTTGAACAAAGCACACAACGGATCAGGCGAACAATTTGCCGGCAATATTGCCGACCAGATTACTATTGAAATTCATTCATCGGTTACGCCTTACGATTTGGTTACTTCGGCCTTGGTTGCCTACCTGAATACGCTTGGCGTTGCAACGGTAGTAATTCCGGCATCGTTGAACGGCTTGCATTATATAGTTGTAAAACACCGCAACAGCATCGAAACCTGGTCGGAAATACCTGTTTTATTTGGTAATGGTTCAGTCGCTTACGATTTTACCGACTTACAGACCCGTGCTTTTGGTTCCAACCTGAAGCCAAGCGGTGGCAAATTCGTGTTCCCAACCGGCGATGTGAACCAGGATGGCGTTATTGATTCTTCGGATTTGGTTGCAATCGATAACCTGGCCGCAAGTTTCGGCACCGGGTATGTGCCCGAGGACCT
Source organism: uncultured Bacteroidales bacterium (assembly GCA_903878265.1). Taxonomy (GTDB): domain Bacteria; phylum Bacteroidota; class Bacteroidia; order Bacteroidales; family UBA4417; genus UBA4417. Next base: position 6,995 of record CAIRHD010000453.1, read on the forward strand.
GAATGGCGATGGGGCAATAAATGCCGTTGATATACTTATTGCCATTACTAATGCTGCCGAATTTGTTAAGAGCATAAAGCCTTAAACCAATCGGTTATATTGAACGAAAACGCTGTTCCAAATGATGGGGCAGCGTTTTTTTTTGTTGATGCGATTTGATATTAAAGTAAGGTAAATGGGGGATGGGGGATTTCGGATTGAGGATTTCGGATTGAGGATTGGGGATGGCGGATTTTGACCTGAAAAAGTAATTTTTAGTGGTGGTAGGTTAAAAAATATATCATGTTGCTTTATCCAAAGGAAAAAAGTTTTTACCTTTGGATTGAAATCCAAAAAAACCTTCATTATGGCAAACAACGAAACAGGACACGCTACCAACATCGCCAATTTTAAGGTGATGATTGACGAATGTACCGCCTGCGGGCCAACGTACAACCCGGGCAACCCTGCCCTCAGTATTGATAATATGACCGGACTCTGGACGGTTGGCAACACTGCCCACAGCAGCCTTACCACTGCTTTTCAATTGGCAAAAGCCCCCATCAACCAACGGCAGGAGCTTTTCGACAGTGGTATAAAGTTAGTTACCCGTACTTTCAACATGTTTAAAAGCTGCGGTGCCGACAGCAGGATTATTGAAGATGCAAAAGGGCTTGCCGACCGTTACCGTGGGCATGGCCTTAAACCCAAAAAACTGCCAGATGGTACGTCCGACCCCGACTATGTTTCGACAAGCCACAAAGGGTTTGTTGACAGGGCCGATACTTTCGGTCAATTGGTTACCCTTGTAGGGGCCGATGCCAACTACAAACCAAACGAAGCCGAGCTGCAAGTGACTGCGCTCGAAGCGCTGGGTACCGAAATGAAAAACGCCAACGATGCCATTGGCAGCATACTTGCCCCCGTGGGCGCAGCACGCATTGCACGCGACAAGGCTTTGTATGCTGAAACTACCGGAATGGTAGATGTGGCAATCAACTGCAAGAATTATGTAAAAGCGGTGTTCGGTGCTTCGTCGGCACAGGCTAAGGCGGTGGGGAGGATAAAGTTTACGCGGAAATAGTTGTGTTAGGCTGTTGGGCTATTAGGCTGTTAGGCTGTTAGGCTGTTAGGCTATTAGGATTATAGGGGGTTAGGCTATCAGGCTGTTACCCCCTATATGCTATGTGGGTTAAAGTAAGCATCTATACTGACATCTGAAGATTCGGGATTTATAAAACGGGATGCAACATTTATAAAACGGGATGCGAAAGTTATAAAACGGGATGCGTAAGTTATAAAACGTGGTGCGAAAGTTATAAAACGGGATTCAACATTTATAAAACTGGATGCAACATTTATAAAACGATGTGCGAAAGTTATAAAACGGGGTGCGAAAGTTATAAAACGGGATGCGAAAGTTATAAAACGGGATGCGAAAGTTATAAAATTGGATGCGAAATTCAGGAAAGCGGATGCGAGATTCAGGAATGCGGATACGAAATTCAGGAATGCGGATGCGACAATTATAAAACACGGTGCAACAATTATAAAACACGAAGCGACAATTATAAAACACGGAACGAAATCCATAAAACACGGTGGTTTTCTGATAAAACACGGAGGCTTTCTGATAAAATATTTGGGTAAGCCGTTGCGAAATACAATGATAGTACGGATAAAAGTTTGCCAATAACAAATTCTGTACAGCTTGTTGACAACATTTTTATTTTTTTTGCAACACAATCTATCAGAGGGCAGGGTTGTTAGCCAATTGTTCAGTAAGGGCATTCAACACGTTTTTTGTTGTGTTTATTCTTTATTTTTGTACAGTAATATCAACCCATACTTTTATGAACGCTTCCCGAACCCTACACCGCGGCAATGCCCGAATCCGTATCGATTTCCCTTACAACCTTGAGTTTGCTTACAAGCTCAAGCAAATTCCCGATGCCTTATGGAGCAAAACCATGAGGGCCTGGCATATACCCGATACCAAAGAGGCTTTTGCGGCTTTGCTGGCTTTGTTCCCCGAAATTGAGATGGAACACGAAACACGCACCAATGCCCCAAACCGTGCCGAGGATGTTAAAAACGAGAAACCTGTTGCCAAAGGATTTTCGAAACCAGTTTCAAACGGGGTTTCAATAACGGTAATGGGGCGGAAAATAGCCATAAAATTACCTAAAAACGATGTTGATACCCGGTTTATATTGGGCCTGCGCTACAGCCGGTGGGACAAAAGCCAATTCTGCTGGGTGGTGCCCAATTATCCCGGCAACCTGGATCTGATAAAAGATTATTTCAACCACCGCATTACCGAACTTGTTGTTCACGAAAGTATTGAAACCAATACCGATAAAGGAACACAACGTGAGATTGGCAAAAGCGAAATACTTATCATAAAAACCAACCAAGGCAGGCTGAAATTGATTTTTGCTTATAACAAACAGCTTTCGTACGAGATTGGCAAAATGCCCTACAGTGTATGGAACAAGCTGAACAAATGGTGGACAATACCTTTTTCCGAAAATTTCCTGGAAACCATAAAGGAAAAGGCCAAGGGGCAGGGTTTAAGCATACTATACGAAGAGGAGCAAAAAGGAAGCGGTATAACACCCAGGATATCAGCTTTCGACATACCCAATTACAGGCCTTGCCCCGAGGAATACGTTGCCAAGCTTACCGAGCTGCGTTACAGCAGGCACACCATAAAAACATACAGCGGGCTATTCGAGGAGTTTATAAACTATTATCATAAATACGATATAAACAGTATTGACGAAAGGCTGATAACATCTTTTTTGCGGTATTTGGTAACCGAACGCAAGGTATCCATCTCGTATCAAAACCAGGCTATAAACGCCATAAAGTTCTATTTCGAGCGGGTGCTTGGCGGGCATAGGAAGGTGTATTTGATAGATAGGCCGAGGCAGGAAAAGAAATTGCCCACTGTGCTGAGCGAGCAGGAAGTGGCCGATTTGTTCAGGGGCATTGCCAACATAAAACACAAGGCTATTTTAATGCTTGCTTATTCGGGCGGGTTGCGCTTGGGCGAAATAACCAGGGTGAAACTTACCGATATAGACTCCAAGCGGATGCAGGTGCGCATTGAGCAGTCGAAAGGCAAAAAGGACCGCTACACATTGCTTTCTGTACGTTTGCTGCCCGTGCTGCGCGAATATTTTAAGGAATACAAACCCAAGCTTTGGCTTTTTGAAGGTGCTACCGGAGGCCAATACTCTATGGGCAGCATACAGCAAATAATGAAGGATGCCATGCAGGCTGCCGGCATAAAAAAGAAGGCAAGCATGCACACCCTGCGCCACAGCTTTGCCACGCACATGCTCGAACATGGCACCGACCTGCGCTACATACAAAGCCTGATGGGCCACGAAAGCAGCAAAACCACCGAAATTTACACGCACATCACCACCAAGGGCTTCGACCAATTGAAAAGCCCATTGGATACATTGGATTTTTAGAGGAATGGGCATTGTAAGGCTGGTTAAACCAGTAAAGGCCAATATACCGCGTAAGATGAAAGAAGAAAACCTGATACAAGTTTTTTCGGTTATGCAAAACAAGCATCCAACATTAAGTGATTTGTTGGCATAAAGCGCGAACACCTTATTTATAACGTCTATAAATTGCGATAGGTTTGTTGGGAAAGCATTTTTATTATGTACTTTTGTTTTGCTTTTCAAAACACGGTTTGGAACCCACAGCTACTATCCGTTTGTACCCGTTTGTTGTCGTTTAATTTATTGTTTGGATGTATGGAAACAAAAAATTGCAAATCACTGAATTACAGATACAAAAAGAATACACTGGTTACAGATAATGCTGAAATAAACACAACTGGTTAGGTTTACATAGTTGTTATATGTAATTGTAAAAACACAGCCTTAAAAAAATCGGAGTTCGTTTGCAATCGAAATTCAAGCTGAAAGAGCTTGAAGTGCATGAAAAC
>CAIRHD010000454.1 GCA_903878265.1 uncultured Bacteroidales bacterium
AATGCGAACGGAAATTGCGTACATGTATGCCGGTAGTGAGTTTAAACTGATCGTTTATTTCCAGCGAAAGCGAACTGAGCAAGCCCACCCAGTAGTGATCGGCTTTGTAATTGGTAAGTATGTTTTTCGAATAACCTTTCACCGTTGAACCGTCAGCCAATACTGCCGAATCGGTATTTGTTGCATTGTTTGCAAAAACCTCATCGAAATCAATCTGGTAATTCTTGCGGTAATCCCAGGTTGGTTTGCCATAATTGTATGCTTCGGAATACCGTCCACCGCCCTTGCCGAACGAAACATAGATAGAAGTAGCCAGAAAAGCTTTGGCAGAAATTTCCCAATAATGGTTCAGGTTTATTTGCGGTTTGTGGTAAAAGTTTTCGGAAAGGTTGAATATCTTGCCATTGTAACTTCCCCAATTGCTGTTATATTTTACACCAAATTTCTCATAATCGGCATTGCTCATCCCGTAATTCCGTTGCCCATGTTTTTCGGGTGCTCCCATGGCTGTAAGCACAAGCCTATGTTTTTTCCCAAACTCATGGCTGAGGCTCAAAAAATAGGCCCAGGCATTCACATACGTTGCATCTACAAAGCCGGGGCCAGTTGTTCGTGAACCAAGGAACGTCAGCGAAGTGCCGTTTTTCATTTTTCCGGTCGAGAAACTCAATACGGTTTTGCTGTTGCCATAATTGGAAAGGCTATAACGCAGTGTGCCACCCGCTTTTGCCGCTGTAGATTTGGTGATGATATTGATGGTGCCGCCAACCGAATTCATGGCTACACGCGAAGCCCCAAGCCCTCGCTGAACCTGTATTGCTTCCGTTGCATCGGTAAGCCCGGTCCAATTCGACCAATACACCAATCCGTTTTCCATACTGCTTACTGGAACCCCGTTCAACAGCAATGCAACATTTTCCTGCTGAAACCCACGCAAGGTAAGCCTGTCGTCGCCATTTCCGCCGCCTTCCTTTGTTGCATAAATGCCGGGTGTCATTTTTAATATTTCGGGATAATCCTGGTTTCCGGTTTTTTGTTCTATGGTATGCGCCTTTATCATCGAAATTGCCACAGGGGTATTGCGGTCGCTAACAAACGACGAAATGATTTTTATCCCATCAAGGCTTATCGAAGTTGGGACGAGTGAAATGTTTCCGAGATAAACAACCGAACCTGCTTTTTTTGCTACTTCGAGTACGAAAGTTTTGTACGAAATATGTGTAAACTGTAAATTGGCTTTACCCGAATTTATAAACAGTTCAAAGGTTCCGTCATTTCCAGAAATCGTGCCTGCCTCAATGCCTTTAGCTGAAACACTTACACCGGGAATGGTTTCGTTTGATGTTTTGTCAACAACAATACCTTTTATTTTGAAGCTTTGCGCGAAGGAGCTTCCTGAAAAACAGACTGTAAGCAGGAAAACGTGCAGGAAAACCAATACTTTATTTTTCATCGTTCTTTAAAGATTTTAAAACAAAAATGCCTTGAAGATTCTCCAAGGCAAACGGATGAAAATAAAGATATACGCTGCCGCGAAACCAAAAAATGGCCCGCGCTACACGATTATTACCCTTCTTCCATCCAGACTATACTGTCGGTACCGGAGTTTAACCGGTTCAATCCTTTTTACGGGAGTCGCGGACTGTACCGCCGATCGGGAATTGCACCCTGCCCTGAAGAATGCGGTGCAAATTGTTTCCAATTCACAAACGCTCTGCAAATGTATAATTTATTTAGTTATGCAAGGGTTTGTTATATGTTTTTTTACTCAACATTACTATCTATGAAACGAAATTAACGGATGGCAAAGCTCTAACTGGCTTAACAGAACAAGAAGCCTTACCTGCTAAGTTTAAGCTCAGTGCCGGGTTTTGGCTCCATGCCCGGTTGCAAATTGTTGTATTTGAGCAATCGTTTCAAACGGATACACTTTTCCTGCGAAATGGAATACAAGCTTTCCTGTTTTATCACTTTATGTGTCTTGTCGGCATTCTTCTTCTTTTTTGGTTCAAGATAAAGGATTTGCCCAAGAGTTATAGAGTCGCTTTTAAGCAGGTCGTTCTGCCTATATATCTGAAATCCATATATTTTAAATTCTTTGGCGATGGTAAACCATGTATCGCCTTGTTGAGCAAAAATGAAAGGCACATCATAGTTTTGATACACTTTGCGGCCTAAATCGGATGTGTAAGCATATTTAAATTTAGACGAATCCGGCATTTTGTATTGCTTCCGGAATAAAATCCTTGCATTGTTGCCATCGGCCGTTTTGTCTTTTTCAAACTTCAGACTATCCGCTTTAAAAAAAACTTCTTTCTGCAAATCTTCAGCAAAATCGGTCTCGGCTTTCACTGAAGTATCATCTAAAAGATAAAGCTCATATTTTTCAATCATGTTTATCAAAATATTCGCATAGTCGGGGTTAGTTGCATAACCGGCTTGCTTCAACCCTGTCGCCCAGCCTTTGTAATCGGTTATCTGCAAAGTAAACAGCGAAGCATACCTCGCCCGTGTAGTAAGGAACTTGGAATGGTCGCGGTACGATTCGTCAACATTGTCGTACTTCCGAAAACATTCTTTGGGCTTGTCGTCGTCGTAATAAAAGGTTGCCCCGGTCCATTCTTTCTGGCATTTAATGCCAAAATGGTTCAATGAATTAATGGCAAGCACACTTTTGCCACAACCACTTTCTATAATTGCTTGCGACAGGGTAATACTGGCTGGGATTTTATACAAACTCATTTCCCTTATCGCAATGGATTTGTACGCTTTAATATAGGCAGGATAATCGGATTGTACGAGTTGCTGTGCGCTTAAGGGCTTATATATCAGGATGAAAAAGAAGGGAATTACAGCGAAATATCTCATGATAATGTTGAAAGTTTAAATGCAAAATTACGAAATACAAGCTTCACTTGTCATCTTGGCAATTGCTGCAACCCAATAAAATAAAGGGCTACAAATATTTTAATTTATTTTTAAATAAAATTCGAAAATATCATAAACTTATTATAATTTTGCAGCGTTAACAGGATAGTAAATAAAATAGTTTACAAACTTTTGTTTGTATTACAACTCTTACAAGGTAATTATAAGGGGTTTTGGGTTTCCTTGTTAATAATTTGGTTAATAATTTGGTTCAAAAGTCCCTGCTGTAAAGTGGGGATTTTTTGATTTATATGCATTCCATTCATCTGGCTTAACCTGCACTGCAAATGTTTTCCTGTGAAATGGGGTAAATCCTAAATTTAATATTGCTTTGCGATGTTCGAGAGTAGGATAGCCTTTGTTTTTTTTCCAACCGTATTCCGGATAATTTTCATGGAGTGCGAGCATATATTCGTCGCGGTAGGTTTTGGCCAATACCGAAGCTGCGGCAATAGAAAGAAATAGCCCATCACCTTTTATGATGCATTCGTGAGGTATTTCATTCATTGGCTTAAACTGGTTGCCATCAACAAGCAGGAACTGCGGCATTATTGAAAGCTTGCCCACAGCTTTGTGCATGGCCAAAATAGAAGCTTTTAATATATTGATTTCATCAATTTGGTTGTTGTCAACCATTTCGACCGCCCAAGCAATGGCATCGTTCTCAATTTCAAGCCTCAACTTTTCGCGCATTAAATGGCTAAGTTTTTTTGAATCGTCCAATCGCAAGTTTTGATAATCCTTTGGCAATATTACCGCTGCCGCAAACACAGGGCCGGCAAGGCAACCTCGTCCAACTTCGTCGCAGCCGGCTTCGATAAGGTCTGGTGTGAAAGAGGATTTTAACATACAATCGTTCTCAATTGGGTGGAAACACTACTGATTTTTAGCCAAAATTTTCAGGTTTCAGCTATAGCTTGAGCGATGAAGAATGAAGTGAACCATGGGAATTGGTGAAATGGGAATTGGAGTGATTGAATTTTTGAACAGTTGAACAATTGAACATTTGAACGCGAAGCTTTGAACCTTTAACATTTGAACAAAAAACACTTTGATCAAAAAGCCATATAAACCCTTAAAACAACAAAAAGGCTGAAATAAGTTATTGCCAAAATTTCAAACCAAAACGGGCGTTTAATTAATGAAAGGCTTCCTGTAACAAAGAACGACAAAGGTATAACAAACAAATAATTGGCCGAAAGCACCTGCCACCCTGACAAAAAGACTATCAGCAACGCAGTAAAACTGAAATTGAACAATACCCACGACCGCCGCCGGAGGCTGATAAGTTTATCGTTCATGATGTTTAAAACGGCTACCATGGTTACTACCATAATAAATGCCGAAACTGAAAGCCATATAGAGTATTCAAGATCGAGTTGAACAGCATTATTTATTTTAAATAAGGAAATTGGTATTTGTTCTAGCCCATTTAAGAAATTATCGCTCCAAAAAAGCCAACTTATGTAATAGATAAAAGGCAAAATAAAACCAATCACCGAAACAGCATATTCGCGCCACGACGAAATTCGGTAGGTTATCAATGTGAACCAAACCATCATCAATAAATACGCCAATGGAAAATAGAACAATGCAGCCATGCCAATTGAGAATGAAGCAGTAAATACCTGATGGTATGCAGCTTGCCTTCCATAGGCCAACATTAAAGAATTTAATGTGATCAACACAAATATTCCAGCGGGCAACAATGCATGCAAGGTCTGATAATTGACGTTCCAACTCAGTGCTAACAAAGCAATAATCGCTGGCAAAAAATTCCTGCGTCCAAAAAAGCCATTGGATTCAAACACAAAAAAAATAATAACTGATTGAACAACAACCAGAAACAAAGCTATTGCTACCGCAAAAGATGGGAAATAATGGAAATTGGTTGATAAAAGCCTGAACAAAGGCCCATCTTCTGCTGAAGAAACTGGTAATATCGGGTTTACAAAGGATGGGATCCATAGAGCGAACATGATTACATTAAATAATGTAACCTGTAAAAACATACCCGATTTTGGAACCCACTTTAACATTTTTGGTCACTTTTCAAATTTCTGTTCTATCAAGTCTTTTCCAATATCCCTGCGTAGGTAAGAATTCTCGAATATAATATTGGTAGCCGATTTAAGTGTCTGCGAAACAGCAGACGAAATAGTGTCGGCAAGTGATGTTACGGCAATTACCCTTCCACCCGAAGTTACCACAGTTTCGCCATCAAATGAAGTCCCAGCATGAAAAACGAAGCTTTTGCTTATGTTTTCGAATCCGGAAACGGTTTTCCCTTTTTCATAATCGTCAGGATAACCACCCGAAACAATCATTACGCAGGCAGCGGTTTGCGGATCGATTTCCAATTTAATTTCCGAAAGACGACCCTGAGCTGTGGCTAAAAAAATTTCGAGTAAATCGGTTTTTATACGAGGCAATATGGATTCGGTTTCCGGATCGCCCAACCTCACGTTATACTCGATAACAATTGGGTTGCCTTTTACATTCATCAAACCAAAAAAGAGAAAGCCTTGATACGGTATGCCATCTTTCCGTAATCCTTCGATTGTTGGTTTAATAATGCGTTCCTCAACCATAGACCTAAATTTCGCATCAACAAAAGGTACGGGCGAAATAGAACCCATCCCACCTGTATTTGGCCCCGAATCGCCTTCGCCAATCCGTTTATAGTCTTTGGCTTCGGGAAGCATGAGGTATTCCTTACCATTGGTTATGGCGAATGCCGAAAGTTCAATTCCATCAAGAAATTCCTCGATAACAACCAATGTAGATGCATTGCCAAATTTACGGTTTGCAAGCATATCGGTAAGTTCAGTTTCGGCTTCTTCGACTGTTTTGCAGATTACAACCCCTTTTCCAGCGGCGAGTCCATCTGCTTTAAGCACAAACGGTGGGTTTAATGTTTTTAAAAATGCCAAACCTTCATCAAGTGTTTCAGCAGAAAAAGTCTGGTAAGCAGCAGTTGGTATGCCGTGCTTTATCATAAACCGCTTGGCAAAATCTTTGCTTCCTTCCAGTTCTGCTCCAGCTTTCTGTGGGCCGATAACCGGAATACATTTTAAAAGTTCGTCGTTAAGGAAAAAATCATGAATGCCCTTAACCAAAGGCTCTTCCGGGCCAACAACCAATAAATCAATTGAATTGGAAAGGACAAATTGTTTTATATTTTCAAAATCAATTATGGCGAGCGGCATGTTGATGCCTACTTTAGCAGTTCCTGCATTTCCTGGTGCTATAAACAATCGGTTCAATAGAGGGCTTTGGGCTAATTTCCATGCTATTGCATGTTCGCGACCTCCGCTACCTATTAAAAGGACATTTGTTTTATTCATATTACCATTATTTATTGGTATAAACCAGATACATAGGGATTTCTATATTTAGTGAAGCAAAGCATTTTGCCTTTACAGGAAAATAAATCCTCTTTTGTTTCAACATTCCAATGCCCCGATCAATTCGTTCACATTTCTAACCCCGTGCCTATTGCAATACTCTTCGATTCCATCAAGAATTTTTATACAAACCTGTGGGTCAACAAAATTGGCAGTGCCAACTTGGATGGCTGTTGCCCCAGCAAGTAGAAATTCAATGGCATCGGTTGCATTGCTGATTCCGCCTAGCCCAATAACGGGTATTTTGACTGCTTTGGAAACCTGCCAAACCATACGCAGCGCAATAGGTTTAATTGCCGGGCCAGAAAGCCCACCGGTAATGGTTGATAAAATTGGTTTGCGCTTTTCGGCATTAATGGCCATGCCAAGCAATGTATTGATAACTGAAACCGAGTCGGCACCTTCATCCTCGACCGCTTTTGCGATTTCGGCAATGTTGGTTACATTTGGTGATAGTTTTACTATCATTGTTTTGCCGTAAACACTTCGCACTGCCTTTGTTACGGTTCCAGCCATTGGGCAGGAAGTACCAAAAGCCATTCCGCCTTCTTTTACATTCGGGCAGGAAATGTTTAACTCGATTCCTGTTATTTTTTCAAGTGGGTTCAATTTTTCGGCAACTTCCATGTAACCCTCAACCGTTGAATCCGAAACATTTACAATGATATGAGTATCGTAATTTTGGATTTTCGGGTAAATAGTTTCGATAAAATAATCGACTCCTTTGTTTTGCAACCCAACAGAATTCAACATACCCGATGGCGTTTCGGCCATACGTGGATACTTGTTCCCATCCCGGTTTTTAGATGTGCAGGCTTTGGTTAATATTCCGCCAAGCTTGTTGACATCTATAAAGTCGTCGAATTCGAGGCCATATCCAAAAGTGCCCGAAGCCGACATTACCGGGTTTTTGAGCAGTAGTTTGTGTATGTTTACAGATAAATCGGGCATTGGATAGATTTTAATTTCGGATTACAGATTTCGACTTGTCACCAAAAAAACTTTCAAATTACGAGCTTCTTTGTGTCAAAAACCGGCCCTTCGATGCAGGTAGTTTTATTGCCATCAACAGTTTCGACAACGCAGCACAAACAAGCTCCAATTCCGCAAGCCATAGTATTTTCGAGGGAAATTTCGCAGGGAATATTGTTGGATGCGGCTACCCTGGCAACAGCTTTCATCATAGGATCCGGGCCACAGGCATATATCTGGGAATATTCGCTCACGTTTTCTGCAAAAACCGAATGTTGTGTAACCATTCCTTTTTCACCCATCGAGCCATCGTCGGTTGTAATATAAACATTACCGAAAGCACTGTATTTATCGGGTTCCAGGATATCATTTTTTGTGCGTCCACCTATCAGTACATCGGTTTGAAAACCTTTCTCTTTAAGCATCCTCGACAAAAGCAACATGGGCGCAATTCCAACACCTCCGCCAACGAGCAAAGCCTTTTCACCTTTTGGGATACTAAATGAATTACCAAGTGGATAAACCAGGTTAAGCGTTTCCCCAACTTTAAGATTTGAAAGTGCAAGCGTGCCATTACCAACTTTTTTTATTAGCAGTGAAAGTTCGTTTTTCGAGTAATCAACATCGTAAATGGAGAATGGCCTACGTAAATAGGTAACTGCCGAATTGCCAACAAGTACTTCGGCAAATTGACCAGGAAGAATTGGCGGAAGGCTGACAGGGCATTTCAGGTTGAGGGCAAAATAGTCGTCGGTGATTTGATTGTTGAGAGAAACCTCAAAATCATGGATAAATTTCTTCATCAGCTTGGTGGTTGAACTGGCTTTTAGACTTAAAAAAAGCCCGCCTTAAAAATTGACGGACTTGCTTTTTACTTTTCTTCAACAGCTTGTTCATCCTCACCTGGCGATACAGCTTCTTCTGCTGCCTCTTCGACAGGTACTGAAAAATCAGTTATATTATTGGCAAGTAGTTGATTGTACCATAAAGAAAGTTTGCGCATGTGCGAAACGTAAAACCGGTCGCGATCATAATCGGGCACAACAAGCTCGAAAAATGCTTTTAGAGCGGCATCATTTACTTTGGCATCTGGTGCTGGCTGATCGGCATTTTTCTCCTGAATAAGCCTGAAAACTTCACGCAGTGGCAGCTCTTCACCTGATGTAAAAATACTTATTTCGCCTAACGAGCTTATTTTGTCGCTGGCAAATGCTTGAATCCGTTTGTGGTCGGAGAGCGACTCGATAATAACCCCCGATTTTGTTTGTGCAATTGTTTTGAATAGCCCAGGTTTGCCCGAAACCGATAAAATCTCTTTCAAATCCATAATTTCCTGTTAATTTTTATGCAAAATTACTAAAAACAATCAGTTCATACTATTTTGTTTTTCGTTAGTTCAAAATTTAACAAATCTTAATTGGGTTTATGGTGATGGAAAATGGAAAATGGAAAATAGAAAAGGGAAAATAGAAAGGGGCAAACGGTGAATGGAAAACAGAAAGGGGCAAACGACGAATGGAAAACAGAAATGGGTTTTCGCTTTCGGTAGAAGTACTTACCTTTGCTGGCAGTAGTTAAGCCCATCAATACGTTTAATACTTTAACAAGCAATTGTTTTATGCCATTTATGAAAAATTCAATTCGGTATCCATTTGTGATTCTAATCGGTTTCTTTTTCGGGATATTTGTTTTCCTGCCAATCAACGAATTTACATCCTATTACGAATACAATAGGGAAATGGAGTTGTCGGTATGGCAATTTATGAAAATGCAGCAGTGGCGGGCGATCACCCTCGAAACACCGGTAAAGTTTTTTTTCTATTTGGTTTTTGGAGGATTGATGGGCTTGGTTTCTGTGTTGTTGATGACAGTTTTCAGAGAGCGAAACAGGCTGATCGATCAACTGCGGCGGGAATTGAACAAGAACCTTACGACTTTAATCTCAAAAGGTGAATCGGATGAAATCGAATTCAAATCATCTTTTCGCTACGATTACCGCTTGCAAAAAGTAAACAAGGCACTCGAAATCATGATCATGAAAACAATTGCCGGTTTTATGAATACGCAAGGTGGTACATTGCTGATTGGGGTTGCCGACGATGGCAGCATACTGGGGCTAGAAGCTGATTATAACACGCTTAGCCGCAAGGACAACGATGGATACACCCAATTGCTGATGTCAGCTATTGCCGATAAAATGGGAACACCATCTTGCAAATTGGTTAAAATCCTGTTCCAAATGCAGGAAGGAAAGGAAGTATGCAGGGTTATCGTACTTCCTTCGCCTTTGCCGGTATATTTAAAAGAAGACAATCAGCACCATTTTTATGTACGCACCGGTTCGGGTACCCGCGAAATGGATATTCGCGAAGCTATCACGTTTATAAAAGTAAAATGGGGATAATATTCCATGATTGTTTGTTTGATTGCCATCAAGGAATTGCTATTCGCAAAAAAAATACCGGACATAAGCCGGTATTTTTTTCATGCAAATGAATTATTTCTTCACATCAAATTCGCCAATCAGTGGCACTGCATCCATTATTTCTGTACGTATCGAATTTTCGATGTAGCTTTCGAACATGGCGAATTGGGCTGCCCTCAATGGAGAAAGCGCTTTAGACAATTTCTTGAACGTTTTCTGTTGAAGTTTCAAAAATTCAGTCTGTATCGCAAACGAATTGTTCATAAGTTCTGTTGCTTTTGCGCCAGTAAGTTCGGCATAGTTATCGGCATAAGCCGAAATGTTTGCTATACGTTTTTTGCCTATTTCCTTACGGGCTGCTTCGTACCCATCATAAATTGCCCAGAAAGCAGTAGCCTCGTTGGCTGAGAGTTTCATGAAATCCTTTACCATTTCTTGTTTGCCCATCCCAAATGCGCTCTGTAGCAAAGCTACTTCATCTTTGTTGGATTGGGCTTGTGTAGCCACTGCAAATGCTATGCAGACAGCTAATAGAACCATTTTTTTCATTGTTGTTGTTTTGTTCGTTAATAATAATTGACCGATTAAACAATATAACAACCTTTCAATCCTTTTGGTTGGTAAACATAAAATTATTTTTTTGTTTTTGATACCAATAGCTAAGTATAAAAAGGGAAGCAGCCAATATAATTGTGGGTTGTTGTTAAACAAAAGCATAAAAAAGCCTAATTTTGCGATCCTTGCAACCGAAAGGGGAATTGCATAAGTGAAGTAGAAACAATACAATTAACCAATAAAACCAGTACACTATGAAAATTTTAAACGTTCTAAGTTTAACAGCAGTGGCCTTCCTGTTGACGCAATGTTACCCAGCAGGCCCAGAATACATCGACGAGTTGGACCTGGTGTATTCGAACTATGATCCGGCATGTGATTTTACTGCAAAGCACACGTATGCCATTCCTGATAAAATCATGAAAATTGATGATGATCTGATTTCTAGCGGCAGCCCTAATTTTGTGAATTCAATTTATGCCCAGCCTATGCTCGAAAAAATAAAGTTGAACATGAGTGCCAATGGCTGGGAACTCGTGGAAAAAGATGCAAATCCCGATGTGCTGCTTGCGCCTGTTGCATACGAGCTTACCACAACTTATTATTATGGTGGCGGTTATTGGGACTGGTGGTATGGCGGCTGGTATGGCTGGTATTATCCGTATCCGGTTACCACGAGTTATTCGACAGGAAGTTTGATAGTTACCATGCTCGACCCTAAAAACCTCAGTCCAGACGATAAAATGCGTGCAGTGTGGGGCTTTGTAATCAATGGTTTGCTCGAAGGCAGTACGGCTGAGTTTAATGCCCGTTGCCTGAAAGGGATAAACCAGGCATATACCCAATCTCCTTATTTAAAAATAAAGTAATATAAAGTAGTATGAAAAAGATAATAATTATGGCCCTGATACTTGCAACCGCAGCATTTGTTGCACCTTTTGCCTCAGCACAGAGTTTTACTTCCATGCAATATACCATGGGCATACCTACGGGTGGCCTCAAAAACCATGTTGACAAAATTAGCTGGCGTGGGTTTACATTCGAATATCAAAGGGAAGTTGCCCCTTCGGTTTCGGTTGGCGTAAATTTTGCCTGGAATACATTTTACGAGAGGAAAGATTATGCCAGTTATACTCGGAACAATGCCACTTTGAGCGGTGTGCAGTACCGTTACGATAATTTGTTCCCTATGCTGGTAAACGCACATTATACCATTGGAACAGGAAACGTGGTTCCTTATGTTGGCTTTGGCATTGGCACAATGTATGATTTGCGCAATACGGATATGGGCATCTGGTCACTTGAAGAAGACAACTGGCATTTACTGATGAGTCCCGAGGCTGGTTTTATGTTTGATGTTTCGCCGGGCACAAGTTTGAAATTAAATGCCAAATACGATTACGCCTTCAAAATTAAAAAAGCAGATGCTTTCGGCAACCTGAATATTAGTTTCGGGTTTGTTTTCAATAGCTGGTAGGCAGCAATTTTGATTTGTTGATAGGGGCAAATTCCTTTATCCCATCCAAAATTTCAAACCATTAATCTGGAATACAATCGAAGAAGCACTTTCATTCAATTGAAAGTGCTTCTTCATTTTAATGGATTTGCATACGGTATAATGTTGTAATGTGATAATGTGTTAATGTGTTAATTCGATAATATGCTAATGTGTTGATGCGATAATGCGATAATTAGAGTCTGTCAATAAAGTCAAGTTATATTTTTACTTACGATGTACGAATTACGATTGACGGGTATAACTCGCTGAAAACAAATCGTAAATCGTACATCGCAATTCGTATATTTAAAAATAAACCAAGTTTAAAAACAGAAACTAATTAACCATTCGAGTAGTGTTGGAATGTGTTTGGACAACTTTTTTGTTACTCCGACACTCCCTGCTTTTGGTTTCTCTAGTTTCGGATTGCTTTCGGTAATCTATATAATTGTTATGATAACCAAAATAATCGCTCCAACATTATTTTTAGGAATATGTTAGAGCTGTATTTGTGTATTTCAGAATAATTGATTTGCATGTCGAAAGTATTTTAAACATCAAAAAGCTTACATTTATTCACGGTTAATAATAATCATGTTTAATATGCTCTACTAAATTATATAATTATAGTATCGAATTGTATAATATTATTAAATAAAAAGCAAAATTTATCAACGGAGAGGCATAAATGGTTAACAAATAGGCAAGAAAAGTCAACAGAGAGACAAGAAATGTTAACGGAGAGGAAAAAAATGTTAACGGAGAGGCAAGAAATATCAACGGAGAGGCAAAAAGTGTCAACGGAGAAACAAGAAATATCAACGGAGAGGCAAGAAATGTTAACGGAGAGGCAAGAATACTTAAAGGAAAGACAAAAATGGTTAACGGATAGAAATGCATAATTATAAAACAAGCAGTAATAACAATCTGATAATTATAATTAATCATTTATTAGCCATATTGTATAATCGAAATCTATGCCATGAATATTATATTCAACAAAATTAGCATAAAATATTTCGATACTATCATTTTATAGTTTACTGTTATCAATTAATACTAATCAATAAATAGTATAATTTATAAATATAATGCATAAATATAGTTTTTATCTATTGTATTGAAATAATTAATCAATACCTGATTTATTGAACATATATCATTAACTTTACAGCCTCAAATACATATAATTTAAATAATTAGAATCTATGAGTAAAAAACTATCAATAAACAGAGACTATAACTTCTCTGATGCGGAACTGAAAAAGAATTCCGATAGTATTATCAACTGTGTTCAACGCGACATGGAGCAATTTGTATTGCGTGGCGTTACCAACCAAAAGATGGAAGAAGTTCAGGCCATGGTAAACGATTTTGCCGACATGCCTACCGATGTCGAATTAATAGGCATCATGGCTTCGGCAACGCTTAACAAGGATACCATAGCCGAAAACATACGCACAAAATTACGTTCGGTACGCACAATGGCCCAAAACGTGCATGGAGCAAAATCGCCGATGTACCGTAGTTTTGGTTTCGAGGGTATGGTAGGCATGAGCGACGACAAATTGTACTTGCACGGCAAACGGGTAATACGGGAGGCCACCGTGCAAATGGCTCAACTTGCTGCCGAAGGGCTTACCGCAGCGCTATTAACCGCACTACAGGCCTTGCTTAACGACTTCGAGAACGGCTTGCATGTAAAACAACAGGCCGAAAAAGCACGCGATGTACAAACCCAAATGCGCATAGATGCCGGCAACGCATTGTACCGCGAAATTATGCGCCTCGGCAATACAGGCAAGGACATTTGGGCCAGTACCAACGAAGCCCTATACAACGATTATGTGATCTACACCAGCCCTTCGGCATCCAAACCAGAAGATAGCAAATCCTCCAACGCCCTTGCAGATAATGGGTTAATGGGTTAATGTGATAATGGGTTAATGTGATAATAGATTAATGCGGTAATGTGGGGATTAACCCTCCGAGCGGATGATTTGAGTATTGCTTTCGTTAATGGAAATCATGTTTTTTAGAACAATTTCGGATTGATCATAGCAATGGAAGCAGCAATCCTATTACATGCAGCATTTCTTGTATTTTTTGCCGCTTCCACAGGGGCAGGGATCGTTCCGGCCAACATTATTGGCAACGGCTGCGTTTATAGGGAATATAGGTTTGAGCGGTTCGGGTTGTTTATCTTCGTTATAACCCGCCCATGTTTTTAAAACGTTTGCGTACAACTCAACTATTGTGTAAAGTTCCTTTTTATAGTTTCGTCTGGGTTTATCTGCAAATGCTTTCTCAACATTCTCATAAGTGCCATTTACCATTAGGCTTACATAGCCTTTATCGTGCAGGAATTTTATTATTGGCAACAATTCGTGCAAGTTACAGTTGATTGTATCACAAATTGCCAAACCTAAAAACTCAGAGTCTATCAGGTTATCTTCCAATGTGGCTTCCGAAAAATGCGTGAACACATCTGCGTAAACAGTTGAAATTTCATCGCGCCTTTCGGGGTTGTGCAACACTATCTGGCAAAGTGCTTCCGAAACTGCCATTTTTGCATACGTATCGACACCGCTTTCCATCAAAAAATCTTTGAGCATATTGGTGCACGCGAAACCAAGAGTGTATAAACACATCCAAAGCGATTCCATTAAGTGGTCGCCCAACCAAAGATCCAAAACCTCGTTATCGCATCTTAAAAATGAAAATACAATTGGCAAACTTTCAACGGCCTGTATTTCTTTTAACAAGAACAATGCATGCAATACAAATGCGTCTGTGGCTTCTGTACTTTCAATACCAACAAAGAAATCGTACCTATTCACTCCATCCATCAGTACTTTTTCGAGATCTTCTATCAGCGTGGTTCGGGGCAAGCTTATTATTTCCCTAAGTTTTTCGTGTGGAATGCTTAGGCCAAACTCATATAAGCAATTAATTTGGACGTGGTTAAACTGTGGCAATCCTGTGTTTTGCAAACCGGTTACAACTTTTTGCACCTTTGGGGCAATTGTTTTTTCCTTTTGGTCGATAAGAGACTTAAAAGCGCTTTCCATTCTTAAAGTGATTAAATAGGACTCGGTATTTTTAGTGTCTGGCTCATCTGGAGCAAGTACCTTTAGCTCTTCCAGCCTATTTTCGGCCATTTCCAAGTTGCCTATTGCTGCGTAATATCTGATTACCACTTTAAAATAATTGGTTACCTCTGCAAAATGAAACACTTTCCTGTCGGGATAAAGTTGGCTGATTTCCAACGCAGGGCCAAGTATTTCGGGCACTTTTTCGTAATCTGATTTTTCGATGCAGTCGTTAGCCTCGTTTATTCTACCAAACAAATAATCGGGATGATCGGCACGTATCCAATCGTTCAGCTCCATGGCTTTTGCATAGTTGCCACGTATGTTATAGGCAACCGACAAATAATTTTTCAACAAA
This sequence comes from uncultured Bacteroidales bacterium, assembly GCA_903878265.1. GTDB lineage: Bacteria > Bacteroidota > Bacteroidia > Bacteroidales > UBA4417 > UBA4417. Next base: position 15,236 of record CAIRHD010000454.1, read on the forward strand.
GGCACCTTTGGATATTTGTCGATCAAGCGGATAAGCTTGTCAATTATTTTGGTATTGGTTATGGTTTGTGCTTCAATGCCCAAACTTTCCAATTGACTTTGTAATTCAGGTGTAACCCCAAAACGTTTGTTTTGAAACTGTGGGTCGCTGGTAATAGCGTACACCGATTTAGTGGTTTTCCGGTTATCCATTAGTATTAAAAGTATTAGTGTTTATTAGAAATTGTTTTTGGAGCAACAAAATTAATCTTTCGCCTTCGATATACAAATTTGTGTGTTGCTGTTTATTGTTGCTTGATTGTAAATCAAAGGACTCGTGTTTCAGTCAAGTCATCTTGTCCGCAAACTGTTTAGCCAGACTAAAATAGAGGATGCGGATTAATCAGGTACGAAAAACAGAGATGGGAATCTCTTTGCGAACCCAATACTGCTTCAAACCTGTAACTTACCTTAAAATGAATTTCCATTTTCAAATATTGTTCTTTTACAGCCCTTTCAAAATGTAGCCCACTTAACGGCTGCAGCCGAACGATAATTTAGCCCTTTTATCTACCTTTGCGCCAAAGAAAAACAATATATTCCTAATAATGGATTTTAAAGCTACCGAATATACACTGCAATCGCTTGTTACTGGCGAATTTTTTGAAGATACAGGATGGCTGCTTGATGCACCAAACCAATCAAAGCCAGGATTGATCCGAGCCGTTTATAAACATAAGCAGATGGATCCCAAAGATGCTTCGCACGGTATATATCGGTTTGCCGATTGGCTGCCGGTAAACCATAAGTTGCAAGGTTCGTCGGCACCGGTTACATACAAAAGCATTGGTTTGGCATCAGTACTTGGATTAAAAAACCTCTACATCACGTTTAGTGGATATTGGCCCGAAATAGGTGCGCTGATGACAACTTGTTCGTTTAAGGAAACAGAAGCATACTCGGTTTGTGGACGCATGGATCCCGCACAAGCGGAAGTGCTTGTAGTGGCTTCGGCAGGCAATACTGCCCGTGCTTTTGCAAAGGTTTGCTCCGATAACAATATCCCTTTGCTGTTGTGTGTTCCCGAAGATAACCTCAATGCATTGTGGTTTGAGAACCCACTGAATAGCTGCGTAAAGTTAATTGCCACAAAAAGCGGTAGCGATTACTTTGATGCCATACACCTTTCGAATCTTGCTTGTACATGCAAGGGTTTTGTTGCCGAAGGTGGTGCAAAAAATGTCGCCCGCCGCGATGGGATGGGTACAACCATGCTTTCGGCAACCACACATATTGGCGAAATCCCTGAATATTATTTTCAAGCAGTTGGCAGTGGCACCGGAGCTATTGCCGCCTGGGAAGCAAACCTGCGCTTGATTGCCGATGGGCGTTTTGGTACTAAGTTAATGAAATTGATGGTTTCGCAGAATAGCCCTTTTGTCCCAATAATGAATGCATGGAAAGCCAATTCGCGCGACATGCTGCCCTACGACGATGAAACCGCGCGCAAAGAAGTCGAGATTATTGATGCAAAGGTGCTATCGAATCGGAAACCGCCGTATCCTCCAATTGGTGGGCTGTTCGATGCACTTACCGAAACAAAAGGCGAGGTGCTCGCCGTTACAAATGAGGAAGCACGCAGCGCTGCCGAGCTATTTTTTAAACATGAAGGAAACGATATACATCCTGCTGCTGCGGTGGCAGTTGCATCGCTCATACAAGCAGTTCGCGAAAATAAAATTGAACCCGAAGCTATCGTAATGCTGAATATAACCGGTGGTGGCGAGGAGCATTTCAAAACTGGGAAGGCACTGCATTACCTCTTGCCTTCAGCCATTTTCGGAATAAACCCTTCGATTGACGAAGTGCAGCTTGTATTGGATAAAATATTCGGGAAATGAACAGCGAAGTTATTGGGTTAATTGCAGGGGCACTGTCGTGTACCACCTTTCTGCCACAAGTAGTAAAAACCTGGAAATCAAAGTCAACCAAGGATGTTTCGCTAGCCATGTTCCTGATAGCATCGGCAGGCACAGCCTTATGGTTGGTTTATGGCATTATGATCAAAAGCATTTCTATTATCGGGACAAATGTTATCGTTTTGTTTTTTTCGCTTACAATGCTTTTGCTGATTTTCAAAAACCGGGGAAAAGGGACTTGAAACGGTTCTGACAACAGGTTAATGAAACCCTTAAACCAATACGATTTTAGCCGCCAGAGTTGAACCGGAAAGTTGAAGGAATCGGTTGCTACAATCGCTTTTAAAATCCAAAAGGAATATCTCTAGTTTTTACTTATTTTTTGATAAAACGTTCGGCATAAGTCACATCCATACCAATTAGCCTCAAAAAATAAACTCCGGGAAGGAGGGAGGAGATGTCAATCCCGGCTTCAATATTTTGACTATTCCTGCTTATAAGTAACCTGGCAGAAGGATCATAAACTTCAAAATGATATTCTCCCGGAAGGATTCCAGATATTTTAAGCAATGCATTTGCAGGGTTTGGATAAACACGAAGCCTTGAGTTTGCTAAATCATCCTTTATCGAAACAGTAGGATCGCCGAACAGATCATTCAGGTTCCAAACCATGGGTTCGTTTTTGTATGCTTGTTGTCCATTTCGCCACACTGACATACGGAAAAAATCCATTTCAGGTGAGTATTGCATAAACTGCATATTGTTCGATTGGTGCGAATGGTCGCGCATGATAGTCCAGTTCGAATCGAGGCTTATCATGGTTCCATTTCCAATATTGGCAACAATAGCATTGTATCGGGTATCGTAATTGTGTACATTGTTGCGGGCAATCTGATAATTGGATGCATATAAGTTGTCGCCCGGTATATTGTCGTCGTAATTGTTGTAACGGTAAGTACGCACTGGTGCGGCGGGCGTAAGTTCGGCAACCATGGCAACCAGGCTGTCAACAGGCGAAGTCCGCCCCAGCGAAGTTATTATAAAACCATCGGCGAACCCATTGGTGCTTTCTTCCAGCACGGTGTGTAAATCCTGCACGTTCCTTGCTCCATCGTTATTATAATCACTTGATTCCAATGCCTTACGAATTGCCATCCAAACAGGGACATATTGTTTGTTGTGCAAACCAGCCCCATAAAAATCAGCCAATACCTGTTGGAACGCCCCAAAATCCTGGTTCAAGCCCGAAAGGGCACTTATCATACCGTCATAACCTGCCAGTAACCACTTTGATTCATTTGGTTCGGAAGGAAAATGTACCACTATTACATTGTGGTTTATCAATACCGACGAATATGTCCAGTCCATGTGCCTGGAAGCAACCGATTTACCATCGAGATCTGTACCTGTTGTAGCATCGCCCCAGCTCATAAGTGTTGAACACCCTTGCTCAAACGATTTAGACAGCAGGTTACCCAAATCGAGCATGCAATTTCCAATCAGGATATCGGTTTGGTCCAGGTTATTAGGGTTAGTGCCTGAAGCAATCATTCCGTCGATAACACCTTGTGCCTCGTCTTTGTATTCCTGTGGAATGGCGATATCAATTCCCTGAATGACCTTTGTCCTGGCAACAGTATATGCCGAACCAAATTGTGGTTTGATGTAGTTCACAATCATATCGGTAATATCCAAACCTGTGAGTGAACCAAGCGCAAAACCGCGCTGCTGATGGGATCCCCAAACTTTTATAACTTTGATTCCAAGTGTATCCTGATAAATAATCCCATTAACCTGTTGTGCAAACACTTTGCCCAGGCCAAGGAAAAACAATAGGCTGAAGAGTAAAATTGCTTTCATATAAAGTTCAGTTTAGTGGTAAAATACAAATTTAAACATATTTCGGCTTTTTGGGTAAGATTTATAAAAAATCAGTTTACATCATTTGCAAACTATTGGCAAAAACACAAACAAGCATCGTCCAAAAGAAGGTAGTTTAAATTCTATCCGTAATTAATTTAGGGACAACCCATTGTTTTTCTATAAATTTGCATTCTTTAAGGCTATGGCCAAAGAGTTTTTGAGATGATTGAATTGGTTTATGCGAGTGGGTTAGTTACATTGCTTGCCATCCTTGTGCTATTTTTTATCACTCCCAATTATAAAGCATACACTGCCAGTTTTGCAGTCCTCATCAATGCAGTGCTAACCTCGGTTATCGCTTTTCCGGCTTTAAACGGTCAAATAGTTGATTTTTCGGTTTTTGCAGGGAGTTTCCTTGGCGATATATCAATTCATATTGATGCACTTTCAGCCTGGTTCATACTGATTATTAATTTCACTTCTGTTTCCGGCGTATTTTATGGGATTGGCTATTTGAAGGCCTATCACAATCCATCGCCAAAACTTACATTGCACTGGACGCTTTTTATCTTGTTCCACCTTTCGATGGTTTGGGTTTGTATGCTGCAAAACGGATTTGCATTCCTTCTGGCCTGGGAGATGATGTCGCTTACCTCAATGCTATTGGTAATTTTCGACCACCACAATCCACAGACTTTGAAAGCCGGGATCAATTATCTGGTGCAGATGCATATCAGTGTGGTTTTCCTTACCGTTGGTTTTATTTGGGTTTACAGCACAAGTGGTTCTTTTGATTTTAATGCAATCCGAGGCTTCTTTCAAACGAATAACAATATTTGGTTGTTTCTGGTATTTTTTATTGGGTTTGGTTTAAAAGCTGGTTTCATTCCGCTGCATAGCTGGTTACTGCATGCCCATCCTGCTGCTCCATCGCATATTTCGGGGGTAATGTCAGGAGTGATTGTAAAAATGGGCATTTATGGAATATTCAGAATTATCACCTTTTTGAATTCCGATTTTGTTCTGCTTGGCGAAATTGTTTTGTCGCTTTCGGTGCTGACCGGCATTTACGGAATCCTGAACGCAACTGTTCACCGCGATTTCAAAAAAATGCTTGCATATTGCACCATCGAAAATATTGGTATTATTGGAATCGGCATTGGTATAGGACTTATTGGGATTGGAAATTCCTCCCCAGCCATGTGCTTTTTAGGGTTTGGCGGAGCGTTGTTGCATGTGTTGAACCATTCATTGTTCAAATCGCTGCTTTTCTTTTCGGCGGGTTCGGTTTACCAGCAATGCCATACACGCGATATGGAGCAATTAGGCGGACTGATAAAATCAATGCCAAA